>NZ_JBIWAL010000006.1:164898-200068 GCF_044760045.1 Pseudomonas sp. NPDC098747
GCGACCAGACGCGAGTCGATGACCTTGGTGTAGTTGGCACCGCAGAAGGGACAGTGCATGGTGGCTGGCAACAAAAAAAGGGAGGGCCATGGTAGCGCATCCCGGTGGCAAGACAAGACATAGGGTTTGCGGTATACAGACGGGCATGATCGTTTGATCCATGGATTTCATTTTGCCGGAGCTGCCAATGCCTTTACGTCCGCTCGTTTTGCTCAGTCTTTTCAGCCTGCTGGTGGCTTGTAGCAGCGATGCACCCAAGCCTCAGCCGCCGACGCCAGGCCCGGCGCCGCAGCAGGCGCAGAAAAAAGCCAACCAGGCCGCCGCTCTCGGCCCGTTGCCAGCCTATCAACGCGAACTGAGCGGCACCCTGCAAGGCGTGCCGGCCGGTGCTGAAGTCGAACTGGCGCTGCTGGTGATCGATGCAAAGGATCGTCCGCAACAACTGCTCGCCAGCTCCAGCCTGATCGGCAACAACCAGATCCTGCCGTTCCACGTGCGCTTCAACCCCGAGGCCTTTCCGGCGGGGGCGCGGGTTGAGCTGCGTGGCCGCGCGAGTCAGTCCGGCCAGTTGATCCTGCATCTGCCGTCGCAGACCATCACCCAGCCAACCACACAGGCGTTGGGCCAGCTGCAATTCGTCAAAGCACCATGAATGCACCGCTCGACCTGCAACAGGCATTGGGTGAATTGCTCGGCGACGCCAGACTGAAAGCCTGCGCGTTGCCCGGCACCGATTTACAGCTCTGGCTGATCGATGTCGACAACATGGCGCGCGAATTCAGCCAGGCAGAAACCCAGCGGATCCTGCATGAGCCGCCGTACTGGAGCTTTTGCTGGGCCAGCGGTCTGGCGGTGGCGCGCTATCTGGCGGCGTTTCCCGAATGGGTGCGCGGCAAGCGCGTGCTGGATTTCGGCGCCGGCTCCGGGATTGCCGGGATCGCGGCGGTGAGGGCCGGCGCGCTGGAAGTGGTGGCCTGTGATCTCGACCCACTGGCGATTGCCGCCTGTCGGGCGAATGCCGAACTCAATGATGTGCAGATGAGTTATTCGACGGACTTCTTTGCCGAGGCGGATCGCTTTGATCTGATTCTGGTCGCGGACGTGCTGTACGACCGGGCGAATCTACCGTTGCTCGATGCGTTTCTCAGCCGTGGCCGCGAGGCATTGGTGGCGGATTCGCGGGTCAGGGATTTTCGCCATCCTTTGTATGAGCGCATTGAGATGCTTGAGGCGATGACCTTGCCGGATCTGGCGGAGCCGGAGGAGTTCAGGCACGTTAGCCTTTACCATGCGCGGCGCTAGCTAAAAGCATCGTCGGATCGCCGCCCGGAGCAAGCTCGCTCCCACCCTGGATTTATGCCGATCACAAAACCCCTGTGGGAGCGAGCTTGCTCGCGAAGGCGACCGCCCACACAACACACCTCTCAAAAACTGCCCCCGCTTCCGGCCACACCCCGCCAAGCCGTATAGTTGCCCCATCCACGCTTTTACGAGATCCCCCATGAGTCAACAAACGCCGTACATCTTCGACGCCACGACTGCCGATTTCGACCAGTCGGTGATCGAGGCTTCTTTCAACAAACCGGTGCTGGTGGATTTCTGGGCCGAATGGTGTGCGCCGTGCAAGGCGTTGATGCCGATGCTGCAAGGCATCGCCGAGAGCTATCAGGGTGAGCTGCTGCTGGCCAAGGTCAATTGCGACATCGAGCAAGACATCGTCGCCCGCTTCGGCATTCGCAGCCTGCCGACCGTGGTGCTGTTCAAGGACGGTCAGCCGGTCGACGGCTTTGCCGGTGCGCAACCTGAATCCGCCGTGCGCGCCCTGCTCGAACCGCATGTGCAGATGCCGCCGCCAGCCGCAGCCGATCCGTTCGAACAGGCTCAGGCGCTGTTCGATGACGGCCGCTACGCAGATGCCGAAGCGGCGCTGGTGGTGATGCTCAATGAAGACAACACCAACGCCAAGGCGCTGATTCTCTACGCGCGCTGCCTGACTGAACGCGGCGAGCTGGATGAAGCACAAACCGTGCTCGACGCAGTCAAGAGCGATGAGCACAAAGCCGCACTGGCCGGGGCCAAGGCGCAGATCAAATTCCTCGGCCTTGCCCGCGATCTGCCGGACGCCGCCGACCTGAAAGCACGTCTGGCGAAAGATCCGCAGGACGATGAAGCGGTGTATCAACTGGCGATCCAGCAACTGGCGCGTCAGCAATATGAAGCGGCGCTGGATGCCTTGCTCAAGTTGTTTATCCGCAATCGCAGCTATGGCGAGGGTTTGCCGCACAAGACGTTGTTGCAGGTGTTCGAGTTGCTGGGGAATGATCACCCGTTGGTGAATGTTTACCGGCGTAAGGTGTTTGCTGCGCTTTATTAAGATCAAAAGATCGTCCGAGACCCGGGCACGTTCGGACAATCTTTCATGGTCTACTCGATCCAGCTGTAGAGCGGCGTATCCCCGCCGCTCATCACCTTCACATCCGCACTGTGACGCAGCCGCACCAGCAGGCGCTTGCCTGACACCGCACTGCCGGTCAGCCCTTCGAGCTGTTCCAGCAGATCCGGCCCGCTGAGTTGCCCGGCCTTGCGCAACAGATCCTTGGCCACCTGCCACAACGCATCGTCCTGGTTCAGTGGTTTTGCCGCTGGTGTCGCCGCAACTCCTTCAGATTGAGCAATCGGCGCCTGCGCATTCAACACCAAACCGAGCCTCGCCCAATCACTGTCATCCAGTTCCACCGTCAAATCCACCGGCAAGTCGCCGACGGTTCCGCGTATCCGCAACATTGAGTTCGCTCCCGCACATTTCTGACCTGCATGCTCCCACGGGACTTGTGTAACGCCAAGCGCACAACATCACCGGCCTCTGGTTTTTATCGAGCAATCGTCTACATTGGTCTCTTTTCTATGGGAAGGATACCCATGTCTTCAGGACGAAAACTGGCCTCGAAGGGAGGCCCGACCTAAACGGGCGGCGTGATTCTTGAGGGGAACGAAAACCTCAATATCGAAGGAAAGATCATCGCTTCCATCGGACAATTGGCCAGTTGTCCGGTATGCGGTCCCGGCAAAGGCCCGATCGTGGCGGTGGGTGAAAGAACACTGATATTGCCTGCTGGCCCGGCTGCATTGGTAGATGACTATGTCGCCTGCGGATGCCCGCCCATGTCCAACAAGTTGTTGCCCCAACAACACAGTGGTTTTGCCGGAATAGGCCGCCCTGCCCCGATTGACATGGGCCCGCCAATTGCCGCGGTGACTTCGTATCGTTATCTACAAGTGATCATCGAACGCTTGGACGACACCGAAAAACCCGGACTGGCCTACAAACTCAAGGACAAGAAAAAGGTGGCTGTCTTGCAAGACAGCACCTGTAACGCCACAGGCGAGGGCTGCGAACACCCTGTAGAAAACCACGCGGATTACGACACCCTGTTGGTCGGGGAAGATTCCGACTGGACGTTTTACGCCTACGAAGAAACTCTGAATCTGGACCTGCCATGAAATCGGAAATCAAACTGGTCTTTAAAGACTTTCTGATGCAGCCACCGCAAGGCGTTAAATTTCAGTTGCTGGTGGATGGTCTGGTGATTGATGACAACATCATTCAGAACGATGACAAACCCCGAGTTTACTCACTCATCTCTGACAAGGGGCAAACCGGAATCACCCTCTCGGGTACAAAGAAATTGCCGTCAATAAAAACCAGCGGTAGTCACGAAGTCACCCTTCAGATCGTGGGTGCATCCGGGGCGACAAAGGCGATGCACACGGCCTCGCTGACAGAAGGTAAATCTCTGTCGATCGTTGCCGTCTCTCCATGGGTGAAAGTGCCCCTGTCCACCAGCGGTGCCGTTTCGAATGACACCTTTTACGAGGTGGAATACGGGGTCAAACGCAAAAACGAGACCCGCACCGTAAAAGTGGTCATCCAGGACATGCCGCGCCGAATACTGATGGAGGCGCTGTCACACCGAGGATCCACGCAATGGGCGGGCAACAAGAGCAAAAAGTCTTTGTCGCATCCAACGCTAAAGCAAAGTGTGGAATTCCCGGCAGACACGAACAAATGCAATCTGTTTGTATATGATGTCCTGACTTCGATCGGGGTCAACGTAGCCTTGATCGAACATGGAAAATCCAAATACCTGCCGTATTTTTCCAAGGTCAGTCCACCGCTGGCAGGTGAATGGGCTGACAGTTCACGACTTCTCAACAGTTGGAAAGTAGAGCGCTCCCCTCTGCCGGGCGACGTCGGTGCCTATGCTGTCAACTACTCGGATGCCAGCGGTCACGTCGGTTTTGTCCTGACTCAGGGCGTCTGCATTTCCGCAGGCTGGGACAAAGTCGAGGTCAATGATGCAGGCTTTCGTAATGCCTCGGGCAATGCGGTAGGCAGTGACCATGACTTCACCATTTTCCGGCGTTATAAACACAGCAAACCACAATGAACCGACTCTTCTGGATACTTCTTACAATCCCGCTTCTGCTGATCGTGGCTTGGCGCTTTTGGTCGCCTGCCGATTTTTCATCCTGTGCGAAAGATGCCAAGTCAACAGGGACGCTTACCGTATTCATTCGTGACTACTTTGAGCGCAACGCTCGTACCGACTGGCGGGAGATGGACGACCGCTTCGACGTGCTATCCACGCCAGAAGGCAAAAAAATTGCTGGCCAACCACAGGTGTATGTCTGCGAAGCGTTGCAGATACTGCGAAGCCCATCCTTCAGTCAGAGCGAAAAAATCTACACCACCGCCCTGATGTTCCAGTTGCCGATCAGTCAGTACATGGGCTTCATGGATTACAGCCATCAACTCTATGTAGAAGAAAGAATCGATAGGGAAGTGATGACACTGGTCGTACTTCCACGCGGAACGGCCATCAATTACTGGTGGCTGCCAGCATGGCGCCAGCGCTTCACTCGCGATGCACCGAACGTGCTCGACGCAGATCTGATCAACCATGTCCTATCGGGACACTATTGGTTCGAATATCCCGGCGCAGGCTTCTGACTCTAAGAATGTGCCCTCCAATCTACGCGCCGCCCCGGAACCCATCCCGGGCGGAGCTCAGTCATGTCTTGCGCAAAGCGGAACAGCCGGGCAAACTCTGCGCACTTTCGTTATAAGATTACATAACAAACTTTTCATTTTACTGTTCGGAGACCGCCATGCGTCGTCTGCTGCTCGCTTTGCCGTTTGCCCTGTTGCCGCTGGCCGTTGCCCATGCTGCCGATGAGCATGACCACGATCACGACCATGAACACGGTAGCCTCGGCGCGCATGAACATGGCGTTGGCCGTCTCAACGCCGCACTGGATGGCCAGACGTTGGAACTGGAACTGGAAAGCCCGGCGATGAATCTGGTGGGCTTCGAACACGCCGCCACCACCGATGCCGACAAGGCCAAGGTTGCCGCCGCCCGTGCGCAGCTCGAAAAGCCATTGGCCCTGTTCAACCTGCCAGCCGCAGCCGGTTGCAAAGTGGTCAGTCAGGAACTGGAAAGCCCGTTGTTCGGCGACAAGCCGGATGCCGACGATCACGACGACAATGCGGCGGGCAAGGAAGGTCACGAGCATCACCACGACCACAGCGAAATCCACGCGCACTATCAGTTCAACTGCGCGACCCCGGGCGCATTGAAGACGCTGGATCTGGCGACTATCTTCAACACCTTCCCGGCGACTCAGAAAATTCAGGTACAACTGATCAGCGCGAGCGGCCAGCAAGGTACGGAAGTGACGGCCAAGGCTGCGTCCCTGAAATTCTAAAAACACCGTAGTTCCCTGTGGGAGCGAGCTTGCTCGCGAAAGCGGTGGATCAGTCAGCTCAATATCGACTGACAGATTGCATTCGCGAGCAAGCTCGCTCCCACAGGGTTTCAGTGTCTATCCATGAAATTGGTGTCATGACCCAAGCACTCATCGAACTGTCCGACCTGGGCTTCAGTTGGCCCGGTCACCCACTGCTGCTGGACATCCCGGCGTTTCGTCTGGAAGCGGGTGAAACCCTGTTCCTCAAAGGCCCCAGCGGCAGCGGCAAGACCACCCTGCTCGGCTTGCTGGGCGGCGTGCAGAAACCCGATCGCGGCAGCATTCGCCTGCTCGGCCAGGAGCTGACCGAACTCTCCGCCGGTGCCCGCGACACTTTCCGCGTCGACCACACCGGCTACATCTTCCAGCAGTTCAACCTGCTGCCGTTTCTCTCGGTGCGCGAGAACGTTGAGCTGCCCTGCCACTTCTCGAAACTGCGCGCCGAACGGGCGAAACAGCGCCATGGCAGTGTCGATCAAGCGGCCGCCACCCTGCTCGCGCACTTGGGTCTGAAGGACGAAAGCATCCTCAGCCGCCGCGCCGATTCGCTGTCCATCGGTCAGCAACAACGGGTCGCCGCCGCCCGTGCGTTGATCGGTCAGCCAGAACTGGTGATCGCCGACGAACCGACCTCGGCGCTGGATTACGACGCCCGGGAAAATTTCATTCGCCTGTTGTTCGCCGAATGTCGCGAGGCCGGTTCAAGCCTGCTGTTCGTCAGCCATGACCAGAGTCTGGCGCCGCTGTTCGACCGTCATCTGTCCCTGGCCGAACTCAATCGCGCCGCCACGTCTGCCGAGGTCTGAGATGTATCTGTTTCGTCTGGCCATGGCCAGCCTGGCCAACCGCCGCTTCACCGCGTTGCTCACTGCATTCGCCATCGCCCTGTCGGTCTGCCTGCTGCTCGCCGTCGAGCGTGTACGCACCGAAGCCAAAGCCAGTTTCGCCAGCACCATCAGCGGCACCGACCTGATTGTCGGCGCCCGTTCCGGC
The DNA here is from genome assembly GCF_044760045.1 of Pseudomonas sp. NPDC098747. NCBI lineage: Bacteria > Pseudomonadati > Pseudomonadota > Gammaproteobacteria > Pseudomonadales > Pseudomonadaceae > Pseudomonas > Pseudomonas sp. NPDC098747. Next base: position 171,703 of record NZ_JBIWAL010000006.1, read on the forward strand.
TCGGTGAATCTGCTGCTGTACTCGGTGTTTCGCATCGGCAACGCCACCAACAACATCCGCTGGGACAGCTTCGAGCACTTCGCCAACAACCCGAAAGTGAAGTGGGCAATCCCGATGTCCCTCGGTGACTCTCATCGCGGCTACCGGGTGATGGGCACCACCGAGGCCTATTTCGAGCATTACCAATACGGCCGCCAGCAGCATTTGGCACTGGCCGACGGTCGCGCCTTTGCCACTGATCCATTTGAAGTGGTGCTCGGCGCCGAAGTGGCCGACGCGTTGCATTACAAGCTCGGCGACAAGCTGGTGCTGGCCCATGGCGTAGCGGTGATCAGCCTGGTCAAGCACGATGACAAACCGTTCACCGTGGTCGGTATTCTCAAGCGCACCGGTACGCCGGTGGATCGCACGCTGCACATCAGCCTCGGCGGCATGGAAGCAATTCACGTTGACTGGCACAACGGCGTGCCGGCTCGCGGCAACGGGCGGATCAGCGCGGATCAGGCGCGCAACATGGACCTTACACCGCAAGCGATCACCGCGTTCATGCTGGGCCTCAACAGCAAGATTTCCACCTTTGCCGTGCAACGCGAGATCAATGAATTCCGTGGCGAACCGATGCTGGCGATCCTGCCCGGCGTGGCATTGCAGGAATTGTGGAGTCTGATGAGCACCGCTGAAAAAGCTCTGTTCGTGGTTTCGCTGTTTGTGGTGCTGACCGGGTTGATCGGCATGCTCACGGCGATTCTCACCAGCCTCAACGAGCGGCGCCGCGAGATGGCGATCCTGCGTTCGGTGGGCGCGCGGCCGTGGCACATCGCGAGTCTGCTGGTGCTGGAAGCCTTTGCCCTGGCGTTGACCGGAGTGATCGCCGGGCTGGCGTTGTTGTACATCGGCATTGCTGCTGCGCAGGGTTACGTGCAGGCCAATTACGGTTTGTTCCTGCCGCTGGCGTGGCCGAGCGAGTATGAATGGACGCTGCTCGGTGGCATTCTGGCGGCCGCGCTGCTGATGGGCAGCGTGCCGGCCTGGCGCGCCTATCGCCAATCTTTGGCCGATGGCCTGTCGATCCGTTTATGAGGATGTTCACCATGCCCCGCGCACTGCTCGCGCTGTTATTGCTGGTCGCCCTGCCCGTGTGGGCGGCCCCGCCGAAAGACCTGACCTGGTCGGAAATGATCCCGCCGGACGCCGCGCCGGAAGTGCCGAACATGACGCCTCTGCACGACATGTCGAAGATAAGCGATGCGCTGTCCGCCGAATCGGCGCCAGCCGCGAAACAGGACCTGCCGAATGCGCCTGTTGTGCAGAGCCTCGACGGTCAGAACATTCGTTTGCCGGGCTATATCGTGCCGCTGGAAGTCAATGAAGAGGGGCGCACTACGGACTTTTTGCTGGTGCCGTATTTCGGTGCCTGCATTCACGTGCCTCCCCCACCGTCGAACCAGATCGTGCATGTGAAAAGCGAACTCGGGGTGAAGCTCGACGAGCTGTATCAGCCTTACTGGATCGAGGGGCCGATGCAGGTCAAGGCGTCCAGCAGCGAACTGGCGGATGCCGGGTATCAGATGGAGGCGGACAAGATTTATGTGTATGAGCTGCCGGAGTGAATCCAGCAGTTGTGTTGTTTATCAGGGCCTCATCGCTGGCAAGCCAGCTCCCACAGGTTTCGTTGGTGACACAATATTTGTGAACGACTCGATCACTGTGGGAGCTGGCTTGCCAGCGATGGGGCCGGTAAAGATTCCATAAAAACCCAACCCTTCACTGTTTCATTGAGCTGAGTCAAAAGACCGTATCAGTTGGCTTCATACAATAGGACATCAGAAAATTTTAACGTCCTTTTGGAGCCCCCATGAACAAGTCCTTGCTCAGCGCCTCGCTGGTTGCCCTCGCGCTCGCAGCCCCGCTCGCCCACGCCCACGAGGCCGGCGACATCCTGATCCGTGCCGGTGCAATCACCGTCAACCCGAAGGCCGACAGCTCCAGCGTCAAGGTCGATCAGGGTCCGTTGAGCGGCGCCAATCTGGGCGGCAAGGCGACCATGAGCAGCGACACTCAACTGGGTCTTAACTTCGCTTACATGCTCACCAACCACGTTGGTATCGAGTTGCTTGCAGCCACGCCGTTCGAACATGACGTGAAGCTCAAAGGCACTGCCCTGCCAGCGGCCAACGGCAAACTCGGCACGCTGAAACACCTGCCACCAACCCTCAGCGTCGTCTACTACCCGCTGGATTCGAAGTCGGCTTTCCAGCCGTATGTCGGCGGCGGCATCAACTACACCTGGATCTACGACGAACACGTCGGCAGCGAAGCCAGCGCCAACGGCTTCAGCAACTTCAAGGCGAAAAACTCCTGGGGTCTGGCGTGGCAGGTCGGTGCGGATTACATGATCACCGACAACATCATGCTCAACGCCCAAGTGCGTTACATCGACATCGACACCCGCGCCACCGTCGAGAACAACGCTGTCGCACCGGGCACTCGTGCACGGGTGAACGTGGATGTTGATCCGTTCATCTACATGGTGGGGTTGGGCTATAAGTTCTAAGCCGGGTTTTACCGAACGTTCACGTGGTGGTGAATGAGGCTTGGTGGTGAGCAGCTTGAACTGACGGCGACTGCTGCTTGGTCGATCGGGGATGAATTCCCTCGCCACAGGGATTGAGACAAATTCCGGCCGTGAAAAAGGCGCCTGTTGAAGGGCGCCTTTTTCATGTCTGGGAGATTTGTGGCGTTAGATAAATCCAGCACCCTCACCAGCCCTCTCCCTCAGGGAGAGGGGGAAAGGGAGCAGATCTTCATGCTGCTCAAGACCTGAGTTCGACTCGGACTTTCACGTCGGCGTAGCTCGAACATCCACCTCGGTCAGTCCCCTCTCCCTCTGGGAGAGGGTTAAGGTGAGGGGCTTTTCAGGAGCGCCCCAACAACCGGGCCAGACCAACACTCATCGGTGTTTGCGGTGGCAGCTTGAATCGCTCCAGCAACCGCCGATTGTTCGCTCGCGAATGGCGGATGTCGCCGGAACGGGCCGGGCCGTAGCTGACCGGTGGCAACTCACCGACGACCTTTTGCAGCGCTTCAAGCATTTGCTTGAGGCTCATTGCCTGATTCCAGCCGACGTTCACCGCGCCAATTTCGACAACAGGCTTTTCGATTGCCTGTACCAGAATGTCGACCAGATCCTCGACATAAAGGAAGTCACGCGTTTGCTCGCCATCGCCGAACACGGTGATCGGCAAGCCGTTCTGCGCGCGTTCGCTGAAGATGCTAATGACCCCCGAATACGGCGAGGACGGATCCTGGCGTGGGCCGAAGATGTTGAAGAAGCGGAAAATCGCCGGTTCAAGACCATGCTGGCGGCGGTAGAAATCGAAGTAATGCTCGCCGGCCAGTTTGTCCGAAGCGTAGGGCGTCAGCGGGGCTTTTGGTGTGTCTTCATCAATCGACTCGCCCTCGCCGTTGTTGCCGTACACCGCTGCGCTGGAGGCGTACATCACACGCTTGACCCCGGCCAGGCGCATGGCTTCGCAGACATTCAAGGTGCCGATGAAATTGCTCTGGTGCGTCTTCACCGGGTCATCCACCGAAGCCTGCACCGAGGCCACCGCCGCCAGGTGAGCGACTGCGCTGCAACCCTGCATCGCTTGGGCAACCAGCGCCGCATCGGCGACATCACCGACGATCAGTTCTACCCGAGGATTATCCAGCGGCAGATTGCTGCGTTTGCCGGTCGACAGGTCGTCCAGAATCCGTACCGAATGGCCCTTGGCGAGCAAGGCGTCAGTGAGGTGCGAGCCAATGAACCCGGCGCCGCCGGTGATTAAAACAGTGCCTTCAGCCATGGCGATAGAACCTATCCAGTAAGCCCGGGAGCGCGGCACGCCAGGCGCGCGGCTTGATCCCGAAGGTGTGCAGAATTTTCTTGCAGGCGAGTACCGCATGTTGCGGCTCCTCGGCAGCATCCGGCCGTGCGGCGTGAGCCTGGGCGGTCGGTGCTTCGATGGCCAGCGCGTGGAGGCTGCGCGCCTCGGTCAGAATCGCCTGACCCAGCGCCAGCGGAGTGGTCGCCTCATGCCCGGCGTAGTGATAAGTGCCCCAGAGCGGCGCCGCGCAATCGAGTTGCTTGAGCACCGAAATGATCACCCGTGCAGCATCGTCGACCGGGGTCGGATTGCCTCGGCGATCATCGGCCAAGAGCAATTCTTCCGGCAGTTCGGCGCGGGCGAGGAAACGCCCGAGGGTGCCTTGGGCGCTGTCATCGAGCAGCCAGCCGAAACGCAGCAACACATGCTGCGGGCAAGTTGCGCGTACGCTTTGCTCGATTCGCCACAACGCCTGACCGCGCAGGCCCAGCGGCACCGGTTCGTCTTTTTCGCTGTACGCGGTGGCACGCGAGCCGTCGAACACCCGATAACTGGACGGTTGCACAAGGACAATGTTGTGATGCTGGCACAATTCGGCCAGACGCTCGATGGCGCGTTCCTGCCCGGCCATGCGGCTTTCGCTGACCGTTTCGGCCTGGAACCAGTCGAAATAGTAGGCGAGGTTGATCAACGCATCCGGACGAGTGTCGTCGAGCAGTTGCGTCAGGCTCGCGGCATCCCAGCCGTCTTCTGGCGGGCGAGGGGCGAGGAAACCGATGTCTTCTTCCGCACCGAGGCGAATCAGCGCTTGCCCAAGGGCATTTCCGCCGCCCAGTAACATAAGGCGCATTCGCATAGAGTCAGCAGGCCCAGTCTGATTGGAACGATGGCTTTGGCGACGATGCTAGCGGCACCGTCGTCGATAATTGCCGGAATCGTTGCATTTTGCGGGTTTAGTGCGCAACCGTCACCCGTAAAGTGTAGATCGCCGGGATTTGTACCAAAGCAACTGGCCCTATCGCTGGCAAGCCAGCTCCCACAGGTTTTGCGGTGTACCTAAATCCTGCGGGGGAGCTCAGAGTTTGCATTGAGGTAACAAGGTGTTGGCGTTGTACAAAAACCTGTGGGAGCGGGCTTGCCCGCGAAGGGGCCAGTACTTCCAAAACATAAATACGTTATTGAGTCGGCGATTGTTGCGGCAACACAACCAACGGCTGCTCCGGCGCTGGATCATCCGCTTGCGGGCGCGGCGGCAACAAAACCTGCTGTGGATAAGTTTGCGCAAAATGCACCGACGAGCAGTTATCCACAAGCTTCTTCAAGCGCTGGTTGAACGCCCTGCTCACCACATATTGCCCGCCGGACACCGTGCGAAATTGCGCCGTGAGCACCACACCGTTGAGATCCATCTTGTCCACGCCAAACACATCCAGCGGCCCTTGCAGGTTGTACTTGAGGAACGGGTCTTCGCGGAGTGAATCCCCGGTCTCGCGAATCAACTCGATGGCCTTGTCCACATCCGTCTCATAGGTGAACTGCACCGAGAAAAAAGCGAAAGCAAACTGCCGCGATTGATTGGTCACAGCCTTGATCTGCCCGAACGGCACCGAGTGCACGAAGCCCTTGCCGTCGCGCAGGCGCAACGTGCGGATGGTCAGGCCTTCAACCGTGCCGGCATGCCCGGAGTCGAGCACCACCCAATCGCCAATCGACAGGGTGTCTTCGATGATGATGAACAACCCGGTGATAACGTCCTGCACCAATTGCTGCGAGCCAAAACCAATGGCCAGACCGACCACCCCGGCACCGGCCAGCAGCGGTGCCACGTTGATCCCCAGATTGGCCATGGTGGTAATCGCGCAGATCACCACCAGGATGATTTTGATCGCATTGCGCAGCAGCGGCAGGATGGTTTTTACCCGGGTGCTGGGCTGGCGCGCACCGCGTTTGCTGACCGGCGGTTTCAACGCTTCCTGAATTGCCGTGTCGAGCACCACCCACAGCAGCCACGTCACCAGGAAGATCAGGCCAATGCTGCTCAAGGCATTGCTGATCGCCCGGCCGACCGTGCTGCTCTGAGCGAAATCGAGCAGCGACACGCCCCAGATCCGCCCGAGGATATCGATGAAGGCAATGGCGATGACGATGCGTAGCAACGCATGCAAAAGGCTTAGGAAACGCTCTTTGTAGGCACTGCTGCGCTGGATCGCCTCAGCCTTTCGCGACTTGAACAGGTGCTGCAGGATGGTGCTCAAAAACACCGTGCCGATCAGCAGAACCGTCGTGAACAACGCACAGCGCAGGGCCTTTTGATTGTCTTCGCCGATGCCGATCAGATTGACCGCCGACACCAGCACCATCAGCACGATCGGCCAGTACCACAGCCCGGAAAAAATCCGCAGCGACTCCTGCAATGAGGGCTGTTTCAGACGCTGGCTCAGCGAACGATTGCGGATCAGGTGCGCCACCGGGCGGCGTAGACGAATCACCAATAAACCGAAGATGATCGACGCAATCAACCCGGTGAACACCGCAACACTGCTGGTGATATTGCCGCCCAGTTGCCGGGCGATTTGCGGGCTGGTCAAGGCATCGCTAAGCGCAGCGAGGAAGCCGATCAGAAAAAGCGGTCGCGGGCAGTAGTCGCGGATGATCCTTGCGGCCGCGCGTTTGTGGCCGACATTGAACATCACCACCACGCACAACAGCATTGACGTGGAAAAGATGCCGCTGCTGGTCGCATAAGCAAAACACAGCGCCAGCGCACGCCCTGCCGACGCTTGCAGGAAATGGCTGACGTACAGGGTTAACGGCAGGCAGATAAGCGCCGGCAGCGTGAACGGCAACACGTAGCCGAGCAGATCCTGGCAGCGCTGGCGCGTGCGAAACCAGCGACCTTCGCGCAGGCGTTTGGCCAACAGGCTGCCAAGCACGGTCAACAGGGCGAATATACCGAGCCACACCCCGGACAACATCAGAAAGTCCCCGGCGACACTCCAGCCGGAGCGGTTCGACGGTTGATTGACCAGTTTGTCGACCTCATCCGCCGCACGGTCGGCACGCAGGCGCCAGGCGTCGACCAAGTGGTCGTTGAGGTCGAGTTTGTCTTGTACGTCGTCGATGCTCGTACTGATCGCACCGAGCAGGCCGCCCTGGACAATCGGCTCAGGTTTGGCCGGCTCCTCAGTGGCGGCAGGCAACCCCGGCAACGCAGCGGCTTCGAGCTCGTTGGCACCGAGAAACAGCAATGCTCCCAGCAGTATGGCGATCCTGAACTTGATCAAAACTCCGATCTCCCGTTGGCTGAACGTGTAAGGAACTGATTGGTAATTACGCGGCAAGTTCAAGACCCCCTCACCCTAACCCTCTCGCGAGGGAGAGGGAACTGACCGCGCTGAAGGTTGGAGGTACACCGACTTGCAAGCCCACAGTCAAACTCAGGTATTGAAAACCATAAAGATCAGCTCCCTGCAGTTTATTGAAATGCACCGTCCGTAATGCCGTCGAAACTTTCCCGAACTGCCAGCAGTCATCAGCAGACAGAGGCTGTACGAGGACTTTCGACGAGAGGGCGGCATGACAACGATTCACATCGGTCTCGAAGACGTGACCACCACGCCAGGCGAATCGGCTGGCGAAGGGGCGCAGGCATGAGCATTTCAGAACCGGTCGGCTTCACTGACGAAGGCTCGGTCGTCGAATCGTCAGTACGCCGTTTCACAGTGCTGACGGTCAACACCCACAAGGGTTTCACCGCGCTCAACCGGCGTTTCATACTGCCGGAGTTGCGTGAAGCGGTGCGCAGTGTGGCTGCCGATGTAGTGTTCTTGCAGGAAGTCCACGGCACCCACGAGCACCATCCCAAGCGCTACACCAATTGGCCGACGATGCCGCAGTACGAATTCCTCGCCGACAGCCTCTGGCCGCAATTCGCCTACGGACGCAACGCGGTGTACCCGGAGGGCGATCACGGCAACGCGCTGCTGTCGAAATTCCAGATTACCCGCCACGACAACCTCGACGTTTCAATCAGTGGTCACGAGAACCGTGGCCTGCTGCACTGCGTACTGCGCCTGCCCGGTGACGGCGGCGAGGTGCACGCGATTTGCGTACATCTGGGCCTGCGCGAAAGCCATCGCAACGCACAACTTGGCTTGCTGATGCAACGCCTCGCCGAACTGCCGGACGACGCTCCAGTGATTATTGCCGGTGACTTTAACGACTGGCGCCAGCGTGCTGATTCCTTGCTCAAACCCTGCGGTCTGCGTGAAGTGTTCGCCGAGCATCACGGCAAACCGGCGCGCAGTTTTCCGGCGCGTCTGCCGACGCTGCGGCTGGACCGCATCTATGTGCGCAACCTCAAGGCCAGTCAGCCGAAAGTGCTGGCAAACCGGCCCTGGTCGCACCTTTCCGACCACGTACCGTTATCGGTGGAGATCGAGCTATGAGCAGCGCACCGCTGGAGAAATCCGCTGTGGAACCGATGACTACCAACCCGCCGATACGCCAGCCGGGCCACGTCGATGTCGAATACAAGTGGCAGGGCAGCAACCGTGTCGAGTTGCTGGAAAACGGCGAGGAATATTTCCCTCGGGTGTTCGCTGCGATGCGCGCGGCGAAGAGTGAAATCCTCCTGGAAACCTTCATCGTCTTCGAAGACAAGGTTGGCGCTGAATTACAGGAGATTCTGATCGATGCCGCCCGCCGTGGCGTACGCACCACGGTCAGCCTCGACGGCTTCGGTTGCGGCGAGTTAAGCACCGAGTATCTCAATGCGCTCAGCGATGCCGGCGTGCATCTGCAAATATTCGATCCCGCCCCAAAACGCCTGGGTTTTCGCACCAACTGGTTTCGCCGGATGCACCGCAAGATCGTCGTGGTCGACGGCTTGGTCGCGTTTATCGGCGGGATCAATTTTTCTGGCGATCACTTGGCCGATTTCGGCCCGGAAGCCAAGCAGGATTACTCGGTGGAAGTTCAGGGTCCGGCGGTGGCCGACATCCATCATTTCGCCCTGCTGCAAAGCGGTCGTCCCGGCCGGGCGAGATTTTGGTGGCAACGCCGTCGCCAGCGCCGCGCAGAAATGGCCTCCACCGATCACGACGGCCAGGTGCGCCTGGTGTTTCGCGATAACGACCAGCACAGCACCGATATCGAAGACATTTATTTACAGGTGCTGCGCCGCGCCAAACACCGCGTGGTCATCGCCAACGCCTACTTTTTCCCCGGCTATCGCTTGCTGCGCGAGATGCGCAATGCAGCGCGGCGCGGGGTTGATGTCAGGCTGATCCTTCAGGGCCAACCGGACATGATGGTGGCCAAACTCGCGGCGCGGATGACCTACGACTATCTGCTCAAGGCCGGCGTGCAGATCCACGAATATTGCGAGCGCCCGCTGCACGGCAAAGTCGCCTTGGTGGACGAAGAATGGAGCACCGTCGGTTCGAGCAATCTCGACCCGCTGAGCCTGTCGCTGAACCTGGAAGCCAACGTGTTGATCCGCGATCGCGCGTTCAACCAGCATTTGTTCGACCGCCTTGAAGACCTCAGCCAGAACCACTGCAAAGCCATGGATGCCGCCAAGTCACCGCGCGGACGTATCTGGCACATGACCGTGGGTTTTCTGGTGTTTCACTTTTTGCGGCATTTCCCGGCAATGGCCGGCTGGTTACCAGCACACAAACCCAGGCTCAAGCCATTTCGAGGTGACCACTCATGAGCCATTCCGAAGCGCCAACCGCCAGCCATGAGGCGCCAGCGGCCCACTCGCGCTGGAGCAAATGGAAACGTCCGCTGACTCTATTGTTTTTTCTCGCACTAATCGCGTTGTTGACCATGTTCGCCATGCGGATCGAATGGACCGAGGTGCTGCAAACCCTTGCCGACTTCAAGGTTCGCACGCTGATCATCGCCGCCAGCATCACTCTGGTGAGTTTTCTGACATATGCCAGTTTCGACTTGATCGGCCGCACCTATATTCGCCAGGACCTGACCTGGAAACAGATTTTGCCGGTGGGCATCATCAGCTACGCGTTCAACCTCAACCTCAGCGCGTGGGTCGGCGGGATCGCCATGCGTTATCGCCTGTATTCGCGACTCGGCGTGAGCAAAAGCAACATCGCCAAGATTCTAGGCCTGAGCCTGGCGACCAATTGGTTTGGCTACATGACCATCGCCGGTGTGGTATTCAGCAGCGGGCTGGTGAGCATGCCGCCGGGCTGGAAAATCAGCACCTTAGCGTTGCAAGGTATTGGCGTGCTGTTGCTGCTGATCAGCGCCGCATATCTTTCGGCGTGTCAGTTTTCCAAGCGTCGCGAGTGGTCGATTCGTGGTGTGGAAATCAACTTGCCGTCGCTGCGCATGGCCGTGCTGCAACTGCTGCTCGGCGCACTGAATTGGTCGCTGATGGCGGCGGTGATCTTCACACTGCTGCCGAGCAAACTGGATTATCCGTTAGTGCTTGGCGTGCTGTTGATCAGTGCGATTGCCGGGGTCATTACACACATTCCGGCGGGGCTTGGGGTGCTGGAAGCGGTGTTCGTGGCACTGCTCCAACATGAGGCATCGCGGGGCAGTCTGGTGGCGGGGTTGCTGGCGTATCGAGCGATATATTTTCTGTTGCCGCTGCTGATTACGCTGGTGATGTATCTGGTTGTGGAGGCGAAGGCCAAGTCGTTGCGGATCAAGAAGAAACCGTCCTGATTTTGTGCTGCAGCGCTGGCCTCTTCGCGAGCAAGCTCGCTCCCACAGGGGATCGAATTTTAACTGTGGGAGCGAGCTTGCTCGCGAAGACGGTCGAGAGAGCACCGCAATTTATGCAGACTGGATAATGCTCAACCGTTCACCCACAACCATCTCGGTAATCCAGTCCACCAGAATCGACGTATACGCCTGCTGCGAAACCGGCTCAGTCAACGCATGATCCGCCCCATCAATGATCCGGTGCGTCAGCGAATGTGTCTGCTGACACGCGGCGCGGTAACTCATGATCGTCGCGTGCGGCACGTAGTCGTCGGTTTCCGATTCGACCAGCAACACATCACCGGTGAATTGCGAACACGCGTGCAGTGCGCGGTTGTTGTCGGCGCCTACCAGTGCGCCGCGATAATCGCGAAGGTCAGCCTTGTTCAGATCACGTTTTGGCGTGTGCCATTGCTCATCGCGATACAGCGCCGGCACCCGCAGCGCCAGCCAGCGCACCGGGCGTAATGAGGTGAGGATCGCTGCGAGATAGCCGCCGTAACTGGTGCCGACCACGGCAATGGCCGAGGTGTCGAGTGCAGGGTGTGAGAGCAAGCGGTCGTAAGCCGCCAACAGGTCGCGCAGATTGTCTTCGCGGGTCACCCGACTCAGCGCAATTCCGCTGCCGCCAGTGTGCCCGCGCAGGTCGAACGTCAAACACACGCAGCCGAGGCCGGCAATCCCTTTGGCCCGTTCAAGGTCCCGCGCCTGGCTACCGCCCCAACCGTGGACAAACAACACCCCCGGCACCTTCGATTTAGGACTGAGAAACGTCCCGCTCATCTGTTCATCATCAATGTCGATTTGAATGCTTTCGCTTCTAGCCGTCATAAGATTTGACCGTTACGTATTTGAGGAGAAATTCGCTGTTCTCAGCCGGGCCGCGATACACCTCGATGGCGTCCGCCGGCAGCGGCTGATCGATGTAGGTTTCCACTGAAGATACGCGGATTGCACGCATCCCGGGGTCATTGACGAAACTTTGCAGCGCCGCCACTTCCGCGCTGCTGGCGCCGCCCATGCGCCAGGATTGTTCGAGTACGCCGCTGCGGGTTTTGCCGTTGCTGTCCAACCCTTGGGCGATGTCGTAGTTGCGGCGCGAGGCGTAGAAACGCGGGTAGGCTTCGTCGGCGGCGCTGTCGAATACTTGTGCCTGCTCGATGGCCAAACGCACATCATCAGGCAATTCCAGCGCCAGCAAATCTTCATAACCACCCTGCACCACCAGCAGATGCGAGCCGCCGTAGACGTCTTCGCCATGAGCATCTCTGGTCAAGTATTGATCACCGCAGTAACTCAGCACTCTATCGCCGATGAATGACTGGCCGACGCTGTGGGTGATAACTTCGCTCAAGTCCTGCTCCAGCACTACGCCCTCGCTGAACAGCTCGTGCGCTTCAGGTCGGGCAAGAATTTCGTCGAAGGCGTCGAGGCTTTTGATGACTTCCTGACCGCGACCGGCGCAGGCGTGAATCGGCTTCAAGCGGATCGGCCCGCTGTACAGCAAATGCTCGGCGGCAGGCCGCGCATCTTCGAAGGCGAACACACTGAGACCGTCAAGCACCACGCTGCGCACGCGTTCGGAGAACAGCGGCGACCAGCCTTGCGGCGCATGAGCAAGATGACTGCGCAGGCCATGACTGATGGCTTTGGTGCAGATGAAGTCGTGTTCGACGAATCCGCCCCACAAATCCTCAGGGCCTTTTATCCCCAGAGCTTGAGCGTTGGTGGCGCCGACGATGGTTTGCGTCGGCAACAGGTAAAGAGCACTGCCACGATGTTTCGCGTGGTCATAAGTGCCGCCGAACTTGAACCCGAGAATCTGCGCCAGCCATCGGGCCAGCGCCTTGTTGGTCTGCACTTCATGCTGCGGCGCATCGGCGCGAACGGAGTGGGCAACCACGGTTTTCTTGCGGGGTGTCGGGGTCATGCGTCCCCCTTCAGGCATTGCAGTGGATGTAGACGGGATAGGTGCAGAGATCAGGCCAACGGTAAAAGTATGAAAACTTTAGAAGAATCAGTCATTTGCTAAAACCATGATGGCACCGCGATCGTTTCAATCTGCACGACGGCCCGCAAATTCCCGGCAAATTGCACGATCCCCCAGATCCCGGAAATTCCATGTGGGAGCGAGCTTGCTCGCGAAGGGGGATTGTCAGCCAACAATGATATCGACTGACTCAGCGCTTTCGCGAGCAAGCTCGCTCCCACAGGTAATGCGGTATTACGGATTAACGACTTAAACCAAACCGCCCCCGATACTCACTCGGCGCCAGCCCGGTGATCTTCTTGAAAATCGCCCGAAACGCGCCCGGATCCTGATAGCCCACCGTCCACGCAATGTTGTCGATCGTGCCGTTGGTGAACTCGAGCATTTCCCGCGCCTTGCCCACCCGCAGATGCTGGCAATACTCGGTTGGCTTCAACCCGGTCGCCGCTCGAAACCGACGCAGAAACGTGCGCTCCTCCAGCCCTGCCCGCTCGGCCATTGCGGTCAGCGAAACATCCGTCGCGCCGGTGCCTTGCAGCCAGTGCTGCACTTTGAGAATCGCCGCATCGCCATGACTGAGAATAGGGGCAAAATTACTCCCGCACTCGCTGGCACTGTCGCTGTGTTCCATCACTAGAAACCGCGCGGTGCCGGTGGCGATACTCGGCCCGAGCAAACGATCGACCAGGCGCAAACCCAGCTCCGACCAGGCCATCAAACCGGCCGTGGTGATCAAGTCACCGTCATCGACAATCGGCGTATCCGCCTTGAGTTTGATCTTCGGATAACGCTCGGCGAATGCCTTGGCCGAGGTCCAGTGAGTGGTGGCGCTGCGACCATCAAGCAGACCGCTTTCGGCCAGCATCAGTGAGCCCACACAAACGCCGCCAAGCGTCGCACCACGGGCGTGTTGCTCTCGCAGCCATGGCGCTAGACCCGCTGGCATTTGCGCCGCAGAGAATCCAGCGATCGAAGGCGGAATCAGCACCGCAAGCAAATGGCTTTCGGTGCAGGGAAGACTGTCGTAAACCCGCGCCGGCGGCTGATCACTTTCGGCCTGCCAATGACTGACGCGCAACCGCGGCAATTGCGCAGCCTGATGCTCGCCAGCGATCCGATTGGCCACCGCGAACAGATCAGTCAAACCATGCACCGCCGCCATCTGCGCGCCGGGATAAATCAGCACGCCCAATTCAGCCACGGCGGCCCTTTCTGCGCCCATTGTCAGTTTTCCCCTGTCTATTGTCGGTGCGGCCAATCCTCGAATCACCGGCCAGCGCCAATACTGAGGCCACTTCCAACCCATACTTCAAGGACACAACCATGGCCAAGCAAGCGCTCATCGTAGTCGATATCCAGAACGACTACTTCCCCCAAGGCAAGTGGCCGCTGGTCGGTGCGGATGCCGCTGCCGACAACGCTGTACAGCTGATCGCAGCGTTCCGTGACGCGGGTGATTCGGTGATCCATATCCGCCACGAATTCACTTCATCCGAGGCACCGTTTTTCACGCCAGGTTCCGACGGCGCGAAGCTGCATCCGAAAGTAATCAACCGCGACGACGAACCGGTGGTGCTCAAGCATTTCGTCAACTCGTTCCGCGAAACCGAACTGCAATCGATCCTCGATGAACTAGGCATCAAGGAACTGGTGGTGGTCGGCAGCATGAGCCACATGTGCGTTGACGGCATCACCCGTGCGGCGGCGGATATGGGTTACAGCGTCACAGTGATCCACGATGCCTGCGCCAGCCGTGATCTGGAGTTCAATGGCCTGACCATACCAGCGGCGCACGTCCACGCTGCATTCATGTCGGCGCTGGGGTTTGCTTACGCCAATGTGGTGTCCACCGACGAATTCATCGCAGCCAACCGCTAACCCGCTACCGCGAAATACTTTGTAAACACCAGGGCCCGCCTCGCAGCGGGCCTTTTTACGCCTGTCATAAAAATCTCACGCGTGAGCCATTGATGGCATTTTGAATTGGCTGTAGTGTGGCTCACGCGTGAGATATTCATAACGGAATCATTGCCATGAAAAGCCGCTCCCCCACCGTTACAACAGAGAGCCCAAAGGGAGAGCGCTCGAAACCGTCCGCGAAAAAGCCGTCGAGTTTCTATATGAAGCAGATGCGCGCGGGCCTGGCTGCCGCCGGTTATGTGAAACACGAAACTTGGGTGCTTCCCGAAAACCGAAGCTTGCTCAAGCAGATGGAGCAACAGCTACGCCAACCGATTCTGGCTGGCTCAATCATGTCGGAGATTTACATGAGCGCAGGCAACAACTGGAACATAGATAGCCTCTTCAACGCCCTCAAGGCCCTGGACGAGGTGGCTTCGCAAGAGATCACGCTGTCTCTGATCCAGAGCTCCGAAGCCAGCATCAAGCTGGAAATGAACGAATTCGGCGGCCTGCCGATTCACATCGCCTTGGCCGGTCAGCAGATCATCGTCGACACCGTGCTGGTGGACATCGATTCGATCACTGATGTCCATGCCTTCAACGATGCCGTGTTGCGCAGCCGGGAAATGTTCCCGCTGTCGTCGATCGGTATCGAGTCGATGCCTAACGGCCAGACCGTTTACAACATGTTTGGCGCGCTGAGCGCCGACTCGAGCCTGACCAACGTTGTCACCGAGGTGAAAACCCTGGTCGACAACGTGCAGCGCGCAAGTGAAGCCTTCGAACACTTCTTCAAGTAATCATCAGGAATATCCAATGACTCAGTCCATCTGGAGCAAGTTGTTCACTGCACTGCGCGGCGGCGCCAATGAAGTCGGCGAAAGCATCGTCGACCAACAGGCCCTGCGCATCCTCGACCAGGAAATTCGCGACGCCGACACCGCGCTGTCGAACGCCCGTCGTGAACTGGTCACCATCATGGCCAAGCACAAACTGGCTGCCGACCGCGTGAGCGAGTACGACGCCAAGATCAAGGATCTGGAAGCCAAGGCTGTTTCGGCCCTGAACGCCGGTCGTGAAGACCTGGCGCTGGAAGTGGCCGAAGCGATTTCGACCCTGACCAACGACCTTGATGTCGAGAAAAAGCAAAGCGACGAGTTCGGCACCTACGCCGCCAACATGCGCAAAGACATCAACAAGGCCGAATCGCGGATCAAAAGCCTGCGCCAGCAAGTGGACATGGCCAAGGCGCGTGACAGCGTGCAGAAAGCCCAGGTCAGCGCGTCCATCGCCAGCGGCGGTGCCAACGGCAAACTGGAAACCGCAGTCGGTACCCTGAATCGTCTACAAGCCAAACAACAGCAGCGTGCGGCCGAACTGAGCGCTGCGGACGAATTGGCTGACGCTGCGACCGGCAACGATCTGGACCGCAAACTGCGCGACGCAGGCATCACGCCGAACGAAGGCAGCGCCAATGCGATCCTTGAGCGCCTGAAGCAGAAGTCGGCTCAGTAAAACGCAAATCCATGTGGGAGCGAGCTTGCTCGCGAAAGCGGTGTATCAGTCAACAATAATGTTGAATGTGCGACCGTCATCGCGAGCAAGCTCGCTCCCACAGTTTTTTGCTTTGCCTGAGCACTATTTTTGCCTGCTCGTTCACCACGCAGCCCGGTACACTAGCGACGTTTTTTTGCCAACGAACACCTCCACCCGCTTCAAGGAACGTACCCATGGGATGGTTTAAAGATTTGCTGGGCACCAGCAACTGGCAGACCGCTGCGCCAACGTCCACCGTTGCCAGTGGCCCACTCGGCATGGCGCAGGGCAAGGGTGTCAGGTTCGATTCGACCCTTTCGTTGCTGCTCGACGGTTCGACTTCGGTGCGTGTGCCCTTCGATCAAGCGGTCTGGAGCGCAGGCTGGGTTGATCTCGGTCAGTCCAACAAACTGCACCGCTATTACATGAATGACGAGGATTTTTGGGTGCAGATCCACGTCACGGGCGATGACCAGATCGAATCGGTCACGCTGTTCAACTACCTCACTTACGTGACCGTCAACAGCGACGCCGAACTGCAGCGCCTGGCCGGCCCCAACAGTCTGATCGGTTTGCCGACCTACACCCACGACGGTGTCGAATACACCCGCGAGTGGGGCACCGAACAAGCTCAGACCGAACTGGTGCCGATGACCGAGCAGGTGGTCAATCCGGACGAGAGCTACACCATCAACCACCATTCGATGCTCTACGCGCGCGAGACCGGTCTGACCGATCGCCGCGAACTGCTGCTGTTCTCCGTCGAACAGGACGAAGAAGGCACCGTCAGCCTGAGCACCTCGCTGGGCATCTCGTTGTACACGACTGACCTGAGCGCCATTTAAATAAGGAAGTTTTTTATGCTTGAAGTGCTGGCCGTTTCCCTGAACAAGACCGCGTTGACCGGTTTCATCGTCTACCTGATCGGCGCTGTGCTGCTGTTCATGCTGTTTCAATTCGTCTACACGCGCATCACCCCGCACAAAGAATTCGAGCTGATTCGCTCCGGCAACACGGCTGCTGCCGTCGCGCTGGCCGGTGCAATCATCGGTTTCGCCATTCCTGCCAGTAACGTGATCGCCTTTTCGGTCAACGTTGTCGACTTCGTCGTTTGGGCGGTGATCGCCGCAGTGGTGCAACTGCTGGCATTCCTTGGCACCACCCTGGTGCTCAAAGGTACTTCGCAGCGCATCGCCAACGGTGAAATCGCTGCCGGCATCTACGTCGCTGCCGTGGCGATCAGCGTCGGCATGCTCAACGCTGCGTGCATGACACCGTCCAACTGATCGGCAGGAAGCCTTAGATGAAACGAAGTAAATACGTTCAGTTGTCCCTCGCAGCGTCGGTGGCCATGGCCATCTCCGGCGAAGCGACGGCCGTCGATCAGCCACGCAACTTCCAGAGCGTGGAACAGTGCGTCGATGCCGAAGTCGCCGCCGATGCCTGCTCGAATGCCTACGTTGCAGCCCTGAACGAGCACCGGCGCATCGCTCCGGCGTACGACGACAAAACCAAGTGTGATGCGGATTTCGCCGCCGACTGGTGTCAGAAAAATTCCGATGGTCGTTTCGTGCCGAAACTCGGCGGTTTCAAAGTGCCGCAGCCCGGTGAAGCTCCGCAAAATCTCGATGCCATCGCCGACGCGCAGATGCCGGCGGGTGACACGACATCCAGCAACGCGACCCAGAGCACTTCGCACTACTCCGGTGGCGGGGGTGGCGGCAATGGCATGTTGACCGGATGGCTGATCGGCAATGCGATGAGCAACAACTCCAACCGCACGGTTTACCGCGACCGCGATACGCGCCAGACCTACAACACCTCGACGCAGTACCGCAAAATCGAATCGGCGCCGCGCAGCCAACCGGACTACGAAAGCACCAAAAGCAAACCGGTGAACGTTGCCTCCTCGACTTCCCGTGGCGGCTTCGGCAGCCAGTCCAGCGCGCGCAGCGGTTGGGGTGGCTGGGGTAGCAGTTCCGGTCGTTCGAGCAGCTGACCATGAAAAAGATCCACTGCGCCGAGCGCCCCGACTGGAAACAGACAGCCGAGAGCCTCGGCTTCATGTTCCACACCATCGACGACGAACCCTACTGGGACGAAAGCGCGTACTACCAGTTCACGCTTGCGCAGATCGAAAATGATCTGGAGGATCCGACCACCGAACTGCACGAGATGTGCATGGATCTGGTCGACCGCGTAGTGCACAGCGAAGAGTTGCTCGATCGCCTGAGCATCCCGGCTGCGTACTACGACATGATCCGCACTTCCTGGCTGGAAGGTCATCCGCATCTGTACGGGCGCATGGACTTTTCCTACAGCGGCAACGGCCCGGCGAAACTGCTGGAGCTCAACTACGACACGCCGACCAGCCTCTACGAAGCGGCGGCGTTCCAGTGGGGCTGGCTGGAGCAATGCATCGAGCGCGGCACGCTGCCGCGCCATGCCGACCAGTTCAACAGCATCGACACCAAACTGCATCAGGCCTTCGCCGAATTGCAGCTCAAGCGACCGTTCTACTTCGCCTCGATGAAAGACTCGGTCGAAGACAAGGGCACCACGGACTACCTGCGACTGATCGCGGGAAAAGTCGGCATCGAATCTCGCCACATCGATATCGAGGACATTGGCCTCAGCGCCGATGGCCGTTTTGTCGACCTGCAGGATCGCTGGATCCCGCACCTGTTCAAGTTGCACGCCTGGGAGTTCATCTTCCACGAGCCGTTCGGCGCGGCGATTGCCGCGTGCGATACGCAGTTTTTCGAGCCGGCGTGGAAAGCGATCCTGTCGAACAAAGGCGCGTTGCCGTTGCTGTGGGAATTGCACAAGGGCCATCCGAATCTGCTCGCGGCGCATCTCGATCCCAATCCGGCCAGCGCAGTGCCCAAGGGCTGGGTGCGCAAACCGTACTTTTCCCGGGAAGGTGCCAACATCGAGCTGCAAACCGCGGACGGTCTGATCGTCAAAGAAGACGGGCCTTACACCGATGCGCCGTTCATCCTGCAAGAGTTTGCGCCATTGCCGAAGTTCGATGACAGCTACACGTTGATCGGTTCCTGGGTGATTGGTGATCAAGCGGCGGGGATTGGAGTGCGTGAGGACAACAGTCTGATCACCAAGGATTCGAGCCGGTTCTTGCCGCACCTGATTCTTGACTGAGCCGCTGAACCGTAAATTTTCAGCAATAAAAAACCCGTAGCGTTACAGCGTTACGGGTTTTTTCGTTTCTGGCACCGGTTATGAAAGCTCGGTAGAGCGAACCGGCGTTTCCGCCAGGGGCTTTTCTTTGGCCGCCTCGTGGGTGCCGATGCCGGCCATTCTGCGGCGCGAGATTTCCGCACCCCGGCGGCGCAGTGGCGTCTCGACGAAGCGGTAGTTCAACTCACTGCACACGACCATGATCGCCAATGCGGTGAGCACCATTTCCACTGTGAACTCTGCACCCAGCGCCACGCCCCGCTCGCTGGCCACGCGGCTCCAGATCTCCGTGCTCAAGTGGTAGGCGAACATGTGGATGACGTACAACGCATAGGAGCGCGACCCCAGCCATTGCCCCAACCCGCTCAAAATCGCCGGGCAGTAGATGTAGCCTTTTTGATAACTGGAGAGCCAGACCAGGATCAACGCATTCAGCGCAATCAGTCCGACCGCGATCGGCATGGAGATCATTTGGCCGGCAATGGCGCCGAGCATGTACAGCAGAAACAGCGTGATGCCCAGCCGTTTGAACACGCTGTCACCCAGCGCCACAGGCTCGATTTGCTTGTACAAGGACGTGCGCGTGAACAGGCACAACAGAATGCCCCACATCATCGCGTCCAGCCGGAACGAGAAAAGCATCGGGGCTGGTGCCGCTCCAAAGCCATTGCGATCCAGAGGAAACTGCACGGCAATCAGCGCGATCAAGGCGATTACCCGCCAGCGCGTAGAGGTGATCAGCAACAGGAACAGCGGGAAGATAAAGTAAAACTGCTCTTCCAGCGCCAGACTCCAATAGACCGAATTCGGCCCCAGCAGCACGCCGTACTGATTCGCCAGATTTCCCGAAAACGTCGCGACTGCGGTGAAGCTGCGCAGATTCTCGAACCAAGACTGAAACGCATTCGACTGGTTGTAGAAGATCGAGAACGCCAGCGGTATCAGCACCCATAGCCACGCGGTGGGCAGAAGACGATAAGCCCGACGGATCCAGAAAGAAGTAGCGGCGACGCCGAACCGGTTCTGTTCGCGATTCTTGTCGAAGTAATCGAGATAGGCCTTGCTGACCACATAACCGGAAATACAGAAAAACAGATCCACCCCTGACCAGGGTGAATACACATTAAGCAAATTTCCAAAGAACCCTGCATGGAACGGCAACATCAGAGTGATGTGAGCCAACACCGTCATCAGGATCGCCACGCCGCGCAGGTACTCGATTTCCTTGTTCTTGCTACTGCTCATCGGTTTCTCTTGTTGTTGTGATGGAACAGCCCCTACACCGGGGGACCTGCTCTTGCAAAAAATCGACTGGGTCGCCAGCCGCCGGGACGGATCATGGATCGGCTTGGCCGCGCCTTCAAGGCTCAGAGCAAAACTTTACTGCCGCAATCGCCGGGACCGTCCGGTCACCTCATGGAGCGCTCGCCACTTTGAGCCCTGCCAAAACGACAAAACCCCCGCAATGCGGGGGTTCTGAGGATAAATCCGGAGCGATTCAGGACACAAATCAGAACGGAATATCGTCATCGAAGCTGTCGAAATCCGGAGCCGGTTGCGGCGCGGCTTGCTGTGGAGCCGGGGCCGAACGCTGTTGCGGAGCCGACTGCTGCGGGCGCGGAGCCTGCTGACGTGGCGCTGGAGCGGACTGCTGATAGTTGTTGCCGCCGCCTTGCTGCTCGCCCTGTTGTGGACGGCCGCCGAGCAGTTGCATGGTGCCTTGCATGTCGACCACGATTTCGGTGGTGTAACGCTTGATACCGTCTTTTTCCCACTCACGGGTCTGCAGTTTGCCTTCGATGTACACCTGCGAACCTTTACGCAGGTATTCGCCAGCGATTTCTGCAACCTTGCCGAACATCGAAACACGGTGCCATTCGGTCTTCTCGACCTTCTGACCGGTTTGCTTGTCGGTCCACTGTTCGCTGGTTGCCAGACTCAGGTTGGTCACGGCGTTACCGTTAGGCAGGTAGCGAACTTCGGGATCCTGGCCGCAAGTGCCGACCAATATGACTTTGTTAACCCCACGGGCCATAACGTTCTCCTAGGCTTCGCAAGCAGCCCCGGCCGGGTTGTTCACCAGGCGTTCGAGGGTGTCGCGATCCACTAATTCTTTGTCCAGTTTGATGTAAACAGCCGCTTCATCAGCAACTATCACTGCATCTGTTACCCCCACGAGGGCCTTGAGGCGCTCGACCAGACCCGCTTCGCGGATCGCCTCGGGCGACAACGGCAAGCGCAGGCTCGTCACGTAGGGAGGTTCGCGCATGGTAACAGCAAAGGCTAGCCAGATGGCAGCCAGACCGGCGCATCCGAGGAACACAACCGACAGACCGCCATGCTGAAACAGCCAGCCGCCGAGTATCCCGCCGAGTGCCGAACCGAGGAACTGGCTGGTGGAATACACGCCCATGGCCGTGCCCTTCCCGCCCGCCGGTGAAACCTTGCTGATCAGCGACGGCAATGAAGCCTCCAGCAGATTGAACGCGGTGAAAAACACCACCGTGCCAATCACCAGAGCCCGCAAGCTGTCACCGAACTGCCAGAAGAATAGCTCAGTCAGCATCAGCGTCATGACGGCGCCGAGCAAAACTCGTTTCATTTTGCGTTTCTTCTCGCCATAGATGATGAACGGGATCATGGCGAAGAACGAAATCAGCAGTGCTGTCAGGTAGACCCACCAGTGCTGCTCCTTGGGCAAACCGGCTTTTTCCACCAGTGCCAGAGGCAGCGCGACGAAGCTCGACATCAACATGGCATGTAACACAAAGATGCCCAAATCGAGGCGCAGCAGATCCGGATGCTTGAGCGTCGGCAGCAACGCCTGCCGCGCTACACCCGATTCACGGTGCTGCAATGTCCCGGTGGATTTCGGCACCATGAACATGACGATCACGATCCCCACCAGTGCCATCGCACCGGTGGCGAGAAACAGTCCGGACAAACCGAACGCACTGGTCAGCAGCGGCCCGACCACCATGGCCACGGCGAATGACAGGCCAATGGTCATGCCGATCATCGCCATCGCTTTGGTGCGGTGTTGTTCGCGGGTCAGGTCAGACAGTAACGCCATGACCGCAGCGGAAATCGCCCCGGCACCTTGCAGAATCCGCCCGGCGATGACACCCCAGATCGAGTCGGCCTGAGAGGCCAGCACACTGCCGAGGGCGAAGACGATCAGCCCCAGATAAATCACTGGCCGACGGCCGATGCGGTCGGAAATAAACCCGAACGGAATCTGGAAGATCGCCTGCGTCAGGCCGTAAGCGCCGATAGCCAACCCAATCAGGGCCGGGGTCGCTCCCGCCAGATCCATGCCATAGGTCGCCAGCACCGGCAACACCATGAACATGCCAAGCATACGGAAGGCGAACACCAGGGCCAGACCGCTCGCTGCGCGGGTCTCGCTGCCACTCATGCGTTCGCTGTGGGGATCGTGCATGGAAAAACCTCGTGTGAACCGGCGGCGATTCTACCAGTCCCATCGAAAGACGGGGTAGATCGCGACGCTTTGCCACGCATAGATGAAACTCTCTTCATGCAAGGCAAAAAACGCTTGGTTTGATAGTGTGCATCCATCCAGTATTTGCCCGTATACTCCTACGTTTTCGACGCCCGCCGAGCGAGGCCACTTTGGACAAGATCCTGATACGTGGGGCCCGTACCCACAACCTGAAGAACATCGACCTGACCCTGCCACGGGACAAACTGATCGTCATCACCGGCCTGTCCGGATCCGGCAAGTCTTCCCTGGCTTTCGACACCCTGTACGCCGAAGGTCAGCGCCGCTATGTCGAATCCCTGTCGGCCTATGCCCGGCAGTTCCTGTCGATGATGGAAAAACCCGACGTCGACACCATTGAAGGCTTGTCGCCGGCAATCTCCATCGAACAGAAATCGACCTCGCATAACCCGCGCTCCACGGTCGGCACCATCACCGAAATCTACGACTACCTGCGCCTGCTCTATGCACGCGTCGGTACGCCGCGTTGCCCGGATCACGATATTCCGCTGGAGGCGCAGACCGTCAGCCAAATGGTCGACCTGGTGCTGGCGCAACCGGAAGGCAGCAAGCTGATGCTGCTGGCACCGGTGATTCGCGAACGCAAAGGCGAGCACCTGTCGGTTTTTGAAGAACTGCGTGCGCAAGGTTTCGTCCGCGCCCGGGTCAACGGCCGAATCTGCGAGCTCGACGAGCTGCCGAAGCTGGATAAACAGAAGAAGCATTCGATCGATGTGATCGTCGACCGCTTCAAGGTTCGCGCCGATCTGCAGCAACGTCTGGCCGAGTCTTTCGAGACCGCACTGAAACTGGCGGACGGTATCGCCCTCGTGGCGCCGATGGACGACGAGCCGGGCGAAGAGATGATCTTCTCCGCACGCTTCGCTTGCCCGATCTGCGGCCATGCGATCAGCGAACTTGAGCCGAAGCTGTTCTCCTTCAACAACCCGGCCGGCGCCTGCCCGACCTGCGATGGCCTGGGCGTTAAGCAATTCTTCGACATCAAGCGGCTGGTCAACGGCGAACTGACGCTGGCCGAAGGCGCAATTCGCGGCTGGGACAGGCGTAACGTCTATTACTTCCAGATGCTCGGCTCGCTGGCCTCGCACTATGGCTTCAGCCTGGAGAAGCCATTCAACGAACTGCCCGCCGATCAGCAGAAGTTCATCCTGCACGGCAGCGGCTCACAGAACGTCGACTTCAAATACCTTAATGACCGTGGCGATATCGTCAAACGTTCGCACCCGTTCGAAGGCATCGTGCCGAACCTGGAGCGACGTTACCGCGAGACCGAATCGGCGAGCGTGCGTGAAGAGCTGGCCAAGTTCCTCAGTACTCAGTCTTGCCCGGATTGCCGAGGCACCCGTCTGCGTCGCGAGGCGCGGCACGTCTGGGTCGGCGAGAAGACTCTGCCGGCGGTGACCAACCTGCCGATCGGCGATGCCTGCGAGTATTTCGGCACGCTAAAGCTGACCGGACGTCGTGGCGAGATTGCCGACAAGATCCTCAAGGAAATCCGTGAGCGTCTGCAGTTTCTGGTTAACGTCGGTCTGGATTATCTGTCGCTGGATCGCAGTGCTGACACCCTCTCCGGCGGTGAAGCCCAGCGAATTCGTCTGGCCAGTCAGATCGGTGCTGGCCTGGTGGGCGTGCTGTACATCCTCGACGAACCGTCCATCGGCCTGCACCAGCGCGATAACGACCGACTGCTCGGTACGCTCAAACATCTGCGCGATATCGGCAACACGGTGATCGTGGTCGAACACGACGAAGACGCCATCCGTTTGGCAGACTACGTAGTGGATATCGGCCCGGGCGCCGGTGTGCATGGCGGCCATATCGTCGCCGAAGGTACGCCCGCCGAAGTCATGGCACACCCGGACTCGCTGACCGGCAAGTACTTGTCGGGCCGGGTGAAGATCGCAGTGCCAGCCAAGCGTACGCCACGCAACAAGAAGCTGACCCTGTCACTCAAGGGGGCGCGCGGCAACAATTTGCGCAATGTCGATCTGGAAATCCCGATCGGCCTGCTGACGTGCGTGACCGGTGTGTCCGGCTCAGGCAAATCGACGCTGATCAACAACACGCTGTTCCCGCTGAGCGCCACGGCACTCAACGGCGCGACCACGCTGGAAGCAGCAGTACACGACAGCATCAAAGGCCTGGAACATCTCGACAAAGTCGTCGATATCGACCAGAGCCCGATCGGTCGTACACCGCGCTCCAACCCGGCGACTTACACCGGGCTGTTCACGCCAATCCGCGAACTTTTCGCCGGCGTACCGGAATCACGCTCGCGTGGTTACGGACCTGGGCGCTTCTCGTTCAACGTCAAGGGCGGTCGCTGCGAAGCGTGCCAGGGCGATGGCCTGATCAAAGTGGAAATGCACTTCCTGCCGGACATCTACGTGCCGTGCGACGTGTGCAAGAGCAAGCGCTACAACCGCGAAACCCTTGAGATCAAGTACAAGGGCAAGAACATCCACGAAACCCTCGAGATGACGATCGAGGAAGCCCGGGTGTTCTTCGATGCGGTCCCGGCGCTGGCGCGCAAGCTGCAAACGCTGATGGATGTGGGGCTGTCGTACATCAAGCTCGGGCAGTCTGCGACCACGCTATCCGGCGGTGAAGCGCAGCGCGTCAAGCTCTCTCGCGAGCTATCCAAACGCGACACCGGCAAGACCCTGTACATCCTCGATGAGCCGACCACGGGCCTGCACTTCGCGGATATCCAGCAATTGCTCGACGTGCTGCATCGCCTGCGCGATCACGGCAATACCGTGGTGGTGATCGAACACAACCTTGACGTGATCAAAACGGCCGACTGGCTGGTTGATCTCGGGCCTGAGGGCGGTTCCAAGGGGGGGCAGATCATCGCTACCGGCACACCGGAAGAAGTGGCCGAGATGAAGCAATCTCACACCGGTTACTACCTCAAGCCGTTGCTGATCCGTGATCGAGCCTAAACACCGGGCATGAAAAAGCCCCTGTCACTTCATCAGTGACAGGGGCTTTTTTGTATCTATGCAATCAGGAAGTATGAGATTGCAGATAGTTCTCGAGACCGATCAGCTTGATCAGGCCCAACTGCTTTTCCAGCCAGTAGGTGTGATCTTCTTCGGTGTCATTCAGCTGAATCCGCAGGATCTCGCGAGTGACGTAGTCTCTGTGTTGCTCGCAGAGTTCGATGCCTTTGCACAGCGCAGCGCGGACTTTGTACTCAAGGCGCAGATCCGCTTCGAGCATCTCCGGCACCGTGGTGCCGACATCCAGATCATCCGGACGCATACGCGGTGTGCCTTCAAGCATCAGAATCCGGCGCATCAACGCATCGGCGTGACCCGCCTCTTCTTCCATCTCGTGGTTGATTCGCTCGTAGAGCTTGGTGAACCCCCAGTCCTCATACATCCGCGAATGAACGAAATATTGGTCACGCGCGGCCAGTTCGCCGGTCAGCAACGTGTTGAGGTAATCGATAACATCTGGGTGGCCTTGCATCGCCCTACATCTCCCTGCTTGAAAGGCTGTAGTTTGAACCAACCTGACTGGAAGGTCACCCTTCCTACGCAATAAAAGCGAAGATATTCTGAGAAAAGCAGCCTAAATAACGCAAAAACCGCCCAAATGAGGGCGGTTCTGCTTCTCGTTTAGACTTCGTTAAGCTGTACGCTGAGCAGCTTTGCGATTGCTTCTCCATACGCCGGATCGGCTTTGTAAAAGTGCTGCAACTGACGATCGACGACGTCAGGCGAAACCCCGCCCATTGCCCCGGCAATGTTGCTGACCAGAAGCGCTTTCTGCTCGTCACTCATCAAGCGGAACAGTGCGCCGGCGTGGCTGTAGTAATCGGTGTCTTCGCGGTGATCGTAACGATCAGCCGCACCGCTCAAGGCCAGCGCAGGTTCAGCATAATGCGGCGCTTGCTTCGGCGACTCGATGTAGCTGTTCGGCTCGTAGTTAGGTGCCGCACCACCGTTGCTGCCAAAAGCCATCGAGCCATCGCGCTGATAAGTATTCACCGGACTGCGCGGAGCATTCACCGGCAATTGCTGGTGGTTGGTGCCGATACGGTAGCGGTGGGCATCAGCGTAAGCGAACACACGACCTTGCAGCATGCGGTCAGGCGAGAGACCGACGCCTGGAACCATGTTGCTTGGGCCGAATGCAGCTTGCTCGACTTCGGCGAAGTAGTTCAGCGGATTGCGGTTCAATTCCAGTTCGCCGACTTCGATCAGCGGGAATTCTTTCTGCGACCAGGTCTTGGTGACGTCGAACGGGTTCTCGTAATGTGCCGCAGCCTGGGCTTCGGTCATGATCTGGATGCACACGCGCCATTTCGGGAAGTCACCACGTTCGATCGCTTCGAACAGGTCACGCTGGGCGTAGTCCGGATCGGTGCCTGCCACACGTGCGGCATCTGCCGGTGCAAGGTTCTTGATCCCTTGCTTGGTCTTGTAGTGCCACTTCACCCAATGACGCTCACCCTGTGCGCTGATCAGGCTGTAAGTGTGGCTACCGAAGCCGTGCATGTGACGGTAGCCATCCGGAATGCCGCGATCGGAAAACAGAATGGTCACCTGATGCAGCGCTTCCGGTGAGTGCGACCAGAAGTCCCACATCATTTGCGCACTTTTCAGGTTGCTTTGTGGCAGACGCTTTTGAGTGTGGATGAAGTCTGGAAACTTCAGGGGATCCCGAATAAAGAACACTGGCGTGTTGTTGCCAACGATGTCCCAGTTGCCCTCTTCGGTATAAAACTTCAAAGCGAAACCACGAGGGTCGCGCTCAGTATCAGCCGATCCACGTTCACCGCCTACCGTGGAGAATCGCAGGAATGTTGGGGTTTGCTTGCCAACAGACTCGAACAGCTTGGCGCTGGTGTACTGGGTGATATCGCGAGTAACAGTGAACGTACCGTAAGCACCCGAACCTTTGGCGTGAACACGGCGCTCAGGAATGTTTTCACGATTGAAATGGGCGAGCTTCTCGAGCAAGTGAAAATCGTCGAGCAGCAGCGGGCCACGCGGGCCGGCAGAGCGAGAATTCTGGTTATCAGCGACGGGGGCGCCACTGGCGGTCGTAAGCGTTTTGATCTGGCTCATACGGACTTCTTCCTCTTCAGTCTTCAAACTGCCGGCTAATCGGCTTGTTGGGAAGTATTGATCATCGATGCGAGACCTACAAATTCATTACCTTGTAAACATCGATAGAAAATTACTAATGATCAATTCCCACACATAATGACAAAAGAACAGAGTCAGAAGCTTGTACGAATCACTCATTTTCTTGCAGGCACAAAAAACCGGGCACTAGGCCCGGTTCTTCGTTTCAGACTGACGTCTTACTCAGCGGATACAGCTTCACCGCCGGTAGCACGATCAACCAACTCGACGTACGCCATAGGCGCGTTGTCGCCAGTGCGGAAGCCGCACTTGAGGATGCGCAGATAGCCACCCTCACGGGTAGCGTAACGCTTGCCCAGGTCGTTGAAGAGCTTACCAACGATAGCTTTCGAACGAGTACGGTCGAAAACCAAACGGCGGTTAGCCAGGCTGTCTGTCTTGGCCAAAGTGATCAGCGGCTCAGCAACGCGACGCAGTTCTTTAGCTTTCGGCAGGGTAGTTTTGA
>NZ_JBIWAL010000007.1:0-131461 GCF_044760045.1 Pseudomonas sp. NPDC098747
CGGCTGGCTTCGATGTAGCTGTAGTTTTGCTTGAGTACGAGGTCGGCAGCCTCGCGTTTGAACTCAGCGGAAAAGGAACGGCGTTGTTTGGTCATGTGACACCTCGATCTGGCGAGCATTCTCGCCTAAATGGGTGTCCGGTTTCATTAGACCACTACACTGGTTCAGGTTATCAACGCCTGTTTCTGCATCTGCCGACGCCTCTTTATCAAATACAGAAAAAGCCCCTCAGGACGAACCTGTGGGGCTTTAGCATTTCAGAAGGGTCTACATCAAACCCCACGGCGGTCCACTCACGGCTGAGAGTGCCCCAGCTTCCGTTTGATCAATTCATAAACTTCCTTGTGCGTCGAGTTATGCAGCGAGTTGTCCTTGCATGCCGAGGCAAGGAAGGTTTTGACTTCGTCCTTGGCGTGCGGATAGAGGCTGGCGACGTAGTCGGCTTCGTGCGCTTGTGTGCAGTTGAAGTGCTTGTCGTCTTTCGCTTTGTCTCTAGCCATTTCTGCGGCTCCTTTTGAGTTCAATGATTGGGTGAAACCGGGCCGGATTGCCCCATACGCTGCAGAGCGTAGGAGAGAAAAAGAGGCCCGCCAGTCGTTCAAGCAAAAAAGGAAAAGGTTGTAGGACGGTGTCGCACGGTTACTCTCGCGGTTAAATTTCCTTAACCGGCGTATCCCCCTGCGCACCCTTGATCAACTCGATCACGTGTAAACAATCCGACTTGTTCACATACGACTCGCCACTGGCGATGGTCTCGTGATTGCCCGCGCGCAGCCTCCAGCGCCATTGGCCTTTGCCTGTAGTCGGGGTGCCTCTGGATTGCCTGTAAATCTCGAAATACATTCAGTTCGCTCCATGCGATAAATACGTGCGACAGCCTGTGTGGCGCATCGACGCAAGCCTAGCGCAGGCGTTTTTTTTGGCCATCGGACATTTGTTTCCAATCGTTCGCGGATATTTCGGGAGGATGCGGAGATGGGATCACCGAAATGCGCTGAAAACCCTGACTGTTTATTGTGCCACCGCACCGCCGCGCAAAGGTTTATGGACGTCAGCCCCAAGGCCTTTCTACACTGCCCGCATTCCGGGGAGCAGGGGGCTATGGATGAACCGCAATGAACTACGCAAGGCTGACATCAACCTGATGGTGGTGTTCGAGACCTTGATGCTCGAACGCAACGTCACCCGCGCGGCGGAAAAGCTGTTTCTCGGCCAGCCAACCATCAGCTCGGCGCTCAACCGTTTGCGCACCATGCTCAACGATCCGTTGTTCATTCGTGTCGGCCATCGTATGGAGCCGACGGCCCGCGCCGAAGACATCTTTCGCCACCTCAAGCCAGCACTGGATTCGCTGTCGGTGGCGCTGAGCCTGACCCGCGATTTCGATCCGGCGGTGAGCACCATGACCTTCCGCATTGGCCTGTCCGATGACGTCGAGTTCGGCCTGCTGCCGCCGCTGTTGCGCGCGCTGCGTCAGGAGGCACCGAGCGTCGTGTTCGTTGTGCAACACGTCGATTACTGGCGGATTCCCGATCTGCTTGCTGCTGGCGACATCACGGTCGGTATCAGCCAGACCCGTGGCCTGCCAGCCAATGCCAAACGCAAACTGCTGCGGCACATTCAGCCGAGCATCCTGCGTGCCGACGCTTCCGATACACCGCTGACCCTCGATGAATACTGCGCGCGCCCGCACGTGCTGGTGTCCCACACGGCCAATGTCAGTGGCTTCGCCGATGAGTGGCTGGCAGAACTCGGCCGTACCCGTCAGGTGGTGCTGTCGGTGCCGCAATACAGCGCATTGCCGGCGCTGTTGGCCGGCACCGACCTGATCGCCAGCCTGCCGGATTACACCGCCGCAGCTATGGCCACTTCCGGATTACTGTTCAAGGAACCGTTCCCGTTCAAGACGCCGACGCTGGACCTGTCGATGGTCTGGCTCAGCCACGTCGACAGCGACCCGGCCGAGCGCTGGTTGCGCTCGCGGCTTGAAGCGTTCATGAGCGAACGGCCTCTGGCTCCGGATTGACAACCCTCAAGAGCACTGCGACTGGCTGTGTTATATGTATGCCCCCCCCCCAACTCACTGACTGGAGCATCCCCATGCCACACCTGCACATGGAATACACCGCCAACCTGCCGCAGTTGAACGCCGATCTGGCGTTGATCCGGCTCAACAACACGTTGGTGGGTTCCGGGCAGTTCGCCGCGGAGTTCGATATCAAGAGCCGTGCGGTGAAGGTTGAAACCTTCAAGGTCGGCACGGCCATGGGCGAGCGAGCATTTGTGCATGTGAAGCTGGCGCTGCTCAGCGGTCGTTCGGCGGAGACCAAGAAGCAGCTGTCGCAAAGTCTGCTGGCGGTGTTGCAGGAGCTTTGCGAATGGCCGGCCGACGTCGAGGTGCAGTTGTGTGTGGAACTGTTGGATATCGACCGCGAGTCCTACAGTAAAACCGCCATCGGCGTTTAAAACTCAGCCTGCTTCCAGCTCGCTGCACACCTTGATCACTTGCTCACGTAGCCAGATGTTGGCGCTGTCCTGATCGGCGTTCTGGCTCCATTGCATGTCGAGGGTGAATCCCGGCAGACCATTGGGCGCCTCACAGTGATTAAACACCGCGTCGTTGGTGAGTAAACGCTGGATGCGCCTTGGCAGGGTGAGGATGAAGTCGGTGCCGGTAATCATCTTCAATGCGGCGCTGTAACTGTTCGAACGCGCGACGATCTGCCGTTTCTGTGCCTGCCGTGCCAGCCAACCGTCGACCATATTGGTGGTGGACGTCCAGGGCGTCGGGAACACATGCCGCCGCTCTGTGAATGCTTGCAGGCTCAGGCGCGGCTCCAGTGGCGTGGCGCGTTTGTCGAAGACGCAGACCAGGTCATCCTCCAGCAGCATTCGCGATTTCAGATCAGTGTGGTGGCGGTGAAAATTGGGGCCGAAACTGATCGCCAAATCGAGGCTGCCATCACGCAATTCGTCGGCCGGGACGTCGGTTTCGAATTTGTGCATGTTGACCATCACCGGCAAGTCGTCGAAGTCGAAACGCTTCAACAGGCGCGGCAGAATCAGTTGCTCGAAGTATTCCGGGGCGCAGATGTTGAACGTGACCGCTTGCTGGGTCGGGTTGAATACCGGGGCACCGGCGTGGCACAGGTTGATACTTTCAAGAATCTTCTGCACATGGCCGTACATGCTGCTGGCTTTGTAGGTGGGGCGCATGCCGGTGCGGGTGTTGATGAATAGCTCGTCTTCGAAACTGGTGCGCAGTTTTTTAAGGCAATAACTGACGGTGGACTGACTGACGAACAGCGTTTCCGAAACATCGGTGACACTGCTCTGCTCATACACGGCGACAAACACCATGAGATCCTGCATGTCGAGTTTTCGAAGCAAGTTACTATTCAGCATCCGTACTGTCTCGCTGTGCCCCTTGCGCTGAATACGCGCAAACGTGTGCGTACGATCCTAACGGAACGATGGTGCCAGGACAAAGCCTTGTAGGACATTTCACGGACAGTTGTGGGACAGAAAGTTTTAGCAATACGACTTCATCAGTCAAACCGTTGAAAGATGGCCAGAAGCCTCCAGCTCGATCACTGAAACTGTCGTGCGTAATGCCGGGGATCGAAACGCCGCACCATCAGCAGCATGACAACCATCACTGCGGTCAGCGACCACCACGCCCATTCGAAGCTGCCGAGTTGATCGCGGATCAACCCTGCCATCAGTGGTGAAAGTCCGGCAATCAGATAGCCAATTCCCTGTACGAAGGCGGTCAGGGCCCCGGCGCGCTGCGGGTTGTCGAGGTGATCGAGCGAGACGATCAGGCTCATCGGAAACAAGCCGCCAATCCCCAGACCCAACAGGCACGGCCACAACAGGCTGAAGTGTTGCGGGCTGAGGATCAGTCCACAGAACCCGGCAATGATCAGGCCGAGAAGCGCCATCAGCAACACGCGGCGATCGCGACTGCGATTGGCAATGGCCGGTACTACCAGGCCGGAAATCACCTCCATGGTGGTCAGAAAACCTAACAGCAGCCCGGCGTTTTGTTCGCTCCAGCCTTTTTCGACGTAGTACGGCGCGAGCCAGGCGAGAACACAGGTGTAGGACGCGGTCCCCAAACCGAAGAAGATTGCGAGTAACCAGGCGCGGGAATGTGTGAAGAAAGATTGTTTCTCCGCTGGCGCTGGGTACCGTGGAGTATTTGCCTGCTGCGCCCACCAGAACAACAATGCAAGCAGTGCCAGCCCAGCCCATATCGCCAGACCGGTGCGCCAACTGCCAGTGCGTAACATGACCAGTGGCGCAAACGAGGCGGCGATGGCCGCGCCGCCCATGATCGAGGTGACATACAGGCCCATGCACAGCGCTACGTTGTCGGGAAAACGCGATTTGATCAGCGCTGGCATCAACGCTTGAATGAGCGCGATCCCGAACCCGGCGAGCACGGCGCTGACAATCAGCTCAGCGGCCGAATCAACAAACAGGCGTGCCACGGTCGCCAGGCCAATGATGGCCAGCGACATCAGTATGGTGCGTTGTTCACCGAGGCGCTGGCTGATGCCGATCCCGAAAAACATCGCCAATCCCATGGCCATGACGGGGAGCATCGTCAACAGTGAGGCGACGCTGAAACTTAGCGCGATGTCACCGCGTATCGCCGATAACAACGGACCGACCGCCGCCATCGACGGGCGCAGGTTGAGGGCGACCAACACGATACCGAGCATTAGCCAGACAGCGGGGCGGGCGGTGACGCGGACGTTTTCCATTTTCAGACCTTTGCAACGAGGACTGACGATTAGGCGCGAGGCAGCAGAGGAGGGGCAAACCAGAAAATCCGCAGGCGTATTTAAAAACTCGATAGCACCACCCATCCGTGGGGAGTGAGCCTGCTCGCGAAGAGTCCGGCACATTCAGCACTTTTGGTGACTGACACACCGCCTTCGCGAGCAAGCTCGCTCCCACAGTGAGCAGTGACTGGCAAAAAACTGAACCAGACCTGAATTATTCTCAAATACTTCGCAAGTTTTAGCTTGTCGTCATCAAACAACTAATTGTTGGCTTCTTTTTCACAAAAAATTGATGGTTGCCTGCTTAAAGTTTGTGTTGTCTGAGTCAATGAACTTTTCACAATTGGCGACGGCACTTCTCTTCAGGAATATCCCTCACTATGTTGAAGTTAAAAGCCGTGCGCCCGGAATGGGTGACGTTGTGTGCCAGTGCATTTTTTTTAGCTGGATTCAACTTTGTGCTTTGGCAGCACCTCTTCGCGATCACCTCGGCGGACGGCAAGGGCATTGCCATGCGCGTCGCTTTCGGGGTGATGATCTTTGCGGCCTTCAACATTGTGCTGACCTTCCTGGTGTTTCGCCGAGTATTGAAACCGGTACTGACGTTGATGTTCCTGATCAGCGCCGGTGTGGCTTATTTCATGAGCCAATACGGTGTAATGATCGATGCGGGGATGTTACGTAACTTCGCTGAAACCAATGCCACCGAAGTTCGTGACCTGCTCTCTTTTAAGTTGCTCGCTTACATAGTCTTTTTGGGTGTGCTGCCGTCCTGGTTGTTGTGGAGAGTTCCGGTCAACTATCGCCGTTGGCATCGCGAGTTGTTTAGCAAAGTTATTGTGAGTTTCGCCTCGGTGGCGGTCATCGGTGGGGTGGCGCTGGCCAACTACCAGGGTTTGTCATCCCTGTTTCGCAATCACCACGAATTGCGCCTGATGCTGGTGCCGAGCAACTACATCGGCGCATCGGCCGGCTATCTGCGTGAACAAGTCGCTTCTGCGCAGCGGCCATTCGTCAAGATCGGCGAGGACGCCCAGCGCGATGTTGCCTCGCAAAACCATCCGCGCAAATCCTTGACCGTATTGGTGGTGGGTGAAAGTGCACGGGCGGAGAACTTTGGCATTCTTGGGTATGACCGCGACACCACGCCAAAACTCGACAAGGAAGCAGGGCTGATCGCGTTTACCGATGTGCATTCCTGTGGCACGGAAACGGCAGTCTCAGTGCCATGCATGTTCTCCAACATGGGCCGCAAGAACTACGATGCCAGTAAGGCGAAGAATGAAGAAGGTTTGCTGGATGTACTCAAACGCGCCGGGATCGACGTGATCTGGCGCGACAATCAGTCGGGCTGCAAAGACACCTGTAATCGCGTCACTGTGCAAGATGTCAGCAACTTGAAAGACCCGGCGCTGTGCGCCAACAGCGAGTGCCGCGACGAAATTCTCCTGCAAGGCCTGCAAAGCTTTATCGATAATCTGGACAAGGACACCGTGCTGGTACTGCACCAGATGGGCAGTCACGGCCCGGAATACTTCAAGCGCTACCCGAAGGAGTACGAGCACTTCACCCCGGTGTGTGAAAGTAATGCGCTGAATAATTGCAGCCGCGAAAGTATCGTTAACGGTTACGACAACACGCTGGTGTACACCGACCATGTGCTGTCGAGTTTGATCGATGTGTTGCGCAGCAATCAGGACAAGGTCGATACCGCCATGCTGTATCTGTCTGATCACGGTGAGTCGCTGGGCGAATACAACCTGTTCCTTCACGGCACGCCTTACATGTTGGCGCCGGAGCAGCAGAAACATGTCGCCATGCTGGCGTGGTTCTCCGACAGTTATCAGAAGTCCTACTCGGTCGACACGCATTGCCTGCAAATGAGTCGCGACAAACCGTTGAGCCAGGACAATCTGTTTCATTCGATGTTGGGCCTGCTGGAGGTACACAGCTCGGTGTATCAACAGGATCTGGACATGTTCGCGGGCTGCCGTGGCGCGGTGATTGACGGGGTGCTGGCCAAGGAGTGAGCCAGCAGACTCACCTTGTAAGACTATTCTTTCCCCTGGGCGGGAGATTTCATCAAGCTCTTGTCCAGTTGAGGCGCGGAAACCGCCAGTGGCGATATATACTGCGCGCCATTCTTCAAGGGAGAGCCGTGTGGCCATCGATATTCACTGGATTCGCGACAACGAAAGCCTCGCGCAATTTTGCGCCGAGTGGCAGCAGCTGCCTTTCGTGGCCATCGACACCGAATTCATGCGGGTCGACACCTTCTACCCGATTGCCGGCCTGTTGCAGGTTGGCGACGGCAAACGCGCCTACCTGATTGATCCGCTGAGCATCAATGCCTGGCAACCACTGGCTGCATTGCTGGAAAACCCGGCGGTGCTCAAAGTCCTGCACGCGTGCAGCGAAGACCTCGAAGTCCTGTTGCGCCTGACGGGCAGCCTGCCAGCGCCGATGTTCGACACGCAATTGGCCGCCGCTTATCTGAACCTCGGGTTCTCGATGGGTTATTCGCGACTGGTGCAGTCAGTGCTCGGCATCGAACTGCCGAAGGGCGAGACCCGCTCCGACTGGTTGCAGCGTCCGTTGTCCGATACGCAAATCAGCTACGCCGCCGAAGATGCCGTGCATCTGGCGGAGGTTTTCGTACAACTGCGGCCGAAACTGTCTGACGACAAGTTCGCTTGGGTACTGGAAGACGGCGCCGAACTGGTCGCCAACCTGCGTCGGGAAACCGATCCGTACGAGGTGTATCGCGAGGCCAAACTGGCGTGGAAACTGTCCCGTGCGCAATTGGTTGTGCTGCGCGAACTGTGCGCCTGGCGCGAGCGCGAGGCCCGCGCCCGCGACCTGCCGCGCAACCGTATCGTGCGCGAGCATTCGCTATGGCCGCTGGCCCGTACGCAACCGGATTCTCTCGGCGCGCTGGGCAAGATCGAAGACATGCACCCGCGTACCGTGCGTCAGGACGGCGAATTTCTGCTTGATCTGATCAAGCGCTCTGGCAGTGTGGGACCTGATCAATGGCCGCCCGCCGTGCCGGAGCCATTGCCGATCGAAGCGGCTGCGCTGATCAAGCAACTGCGCGCCCTCGGTCAGGCCGAGGCCGAGCGCCTGGATATCGCCCCGGAACTGATGCTGCGCAAGAAAACCCTCGAAGCCCTGGTCAAAAGCGGCTACCCCGAGGGTCCTTACCAATTGCCTGAGTCGCTGCGTGGCTGGCGCCGCGAACTCATGGGTCAGATGCTGCTCGACAGCCTGGCCACCGCCGGAGAACAGCCTTGAAACGTATTTGTTCCATTTACCAAAGCTCAAAGCGCAGCGGCATGTACCTTTATGTGCTCAAGAGCGATGAGCTTGAGCGTGTGCCGGAAGCCCTGATGCTGGCGTTCGGCAAGCCGAAACACTCCTTCAATCTGGTGCTGTCGCCCGAGCGCAAACTGGCCAGCGAAGACATTGTCGTGGTGCTGGAAAACCTCGAAAAGCAGGGCTATCACCTGCAAATGCCACCGGCCGAGGACGAGTACATCGAGCACTTGCCCGAAGAGTTGTTGCGCCGCAACGACCCGATGTGATCGGCGAGGCCCTTTTCTGGGGCCTCGGTTAACCCTGGAATTGTTTTTAACGCGATGGTCGCGATGAATGTTGTGGCCGTCTGCACGGTTTGCGAAAGGTTTGAAGATGCGCGTTCTGATTGCTGAACACGACCACGCGATATACGCCCGGCTGCTGCAACAAGCAGCGCCGGAGCTGGAAATACTGACCAGCGGCGACTCCGCTGAACTGGCCCGTCTGGCCGCCGATTGCCCGGTGTGGCTGGGGCAGCCGGATTTGCTCGCGACCCTGTTACGTCAGGGTCATCAACCACAATGGCTGCAATCGACGTGGGCTGGCATCACGCCGCTGCTGGCCGACGGCCTGTGCCGGGACTACCGCTTGACCCGAGCGGTGGGGATTTTTGGCCAGGTGATGGCCGAATACGTGCTGACCTACATGCTCGGTCACGAACGCGAAGTGCTGGCGCGGCTAGTCAGCCAGGTCGAGCGTAAATGGGACAATCGCACCGGCCAGAGTCTGGTCGGGCGCAAGGTGCTGATCGTCGGCACCGGCGACATCGGCCAGAGCGTGGCGCAGTTTCTGCTGCCGTTCGGCGTTGAGCTGTACGGCATCGCCAGCAGTGCCCGCGAGCAGGCGCCGTTTGTCGAAGTCGGCTCAATGGCAGATCTGCCACGCCTGGTGGGCGAAGTGGATTACGTGGTCAATCTGCTGCCGAACACGGAGCACACCCACGATATCTACGACGCGGCGCTGTTCAAGCAATTCAAGCCGACCGGGTTGTTCATCAACGTCGGGCGTGGCGTGGCAGTGGTCGATGCGGATCTGGTGGATGCCCTGAAGGAGGGGCATCTGGCGGGCGCGGTGATCGACGTCTGCCGTCAGGAACCGCTGCCACAACGTCATCCGTTCTGGACAGCGTGGGGCTTGCTGCTCACGGGCCACAGCTCGGCACCGACGTCACCGGCGTTGATGGTGCAGTTGTTCGTCGACAATTTGAAGGCGTATCAGACGGGTGAAGCGTTGCGCGGTGAAGTGGATTTCAACCGCGGGTATTGATCGAGCTGCCACAAAAACTGACAAGTGCTGCGCAACCGGCAGTCGCCAGCGCTTGGCCCACAGAGCCTTGGGCACTAGACTGGCGGCCTTTCACCACCTGATGTTGATGCTTGAGCCATGGCCGCCAAAGTCGAACCGTTCTGGATACGCAAAACCCTCGATCAACTGGATCTGGAGGAATGGGAGTCGCTGTGCGACGGCTGTGGTCTGTGCTGCCTGCAAAAGCTCGAGGATGAAGAAGACAACAGCGTTTATTACACGCGCATCGCCTGCAAACTGCTGGACCTGAAAACCTGCCAGTGCAGCGATTACCCGAACCGCATCAAGTTTGTCCCGGACTGCATCCAGCTCACCCCAGGCCAAGCCGAAGAGTTTAAGTGGCTGCCGCCTACCTGCGGTTATCGACTGGTCAGCGAAGGCAAGGACCTGCCGTTGTGGCATCACCTGGTGTGTGGCGACCGCGATGCGGTGCACCACGAAAGGATTTCCCAATCCGGGCGCATGCTCGCCGAAGGCAGCGTGGCCGAGGATGACTGGGAAGATCACTTGATCTTCCGCGTGGGTTAACGAGCAAACATCTTCAATAACGCGTTGCTCCAGTCATACCGCCATCGCTGGCAAGCCAACTCCCACAGATCTACCTGAATGCCACAGATCCTGTGAACACTCCCAAACCCTGTGGGAGCTGGCTAGCCAGCGATGAGGCCGGGAGCCTCATCCCCCACTCTGGATCAAAGCCCCGCTTTCGGCGATTTCACCGAATCATTGCCTGTCACCGTCGCGGTGCTGGTCGCGGCCTCGGCATTGGCCTTCAGCTTGCTCAGTTCTTCACCCGCGCGCTCAATCTTGCCCCGCACATTGTTCATGTCCTGACGGCTCTTCTCAAACAGGCTTTTCACCGAACTGCGCCCGGTAATCCCACGGGCCATGGCTACACCGCCAATCGCCACCTGAATCAACCCGAATACGCCGCCACGGCGCAGACCCTTGCCGACCATGATCACGCCGCCGGCCAGCGAGCCGATGCGCTCCCAGCCCTGTACGTTTTGCTCGGACGGGGACTGAAACGGGGTGGATTCGATACGCTCGACGCGTTTTAGCTCGGTCATGATCTTTCTCCAGGCAATGAATAATGGTTAAACAAGCTGACTGCCGGAACGGTTAGCTTGTTCCATCGGATGTGCGACGTTTCAGCGGAATTTCGGCCCGGAGCGGGTGTTCAGGCCTTTTGCCATGCGGTCGTAAAGCACGACGTTGACCGTTGCGGCGAGGTTCATGCAGCCGGTGGTCGGGATGTATACGACGTCTTCGCACCAGTCGCGGATTTCTTTATCCAGCGAGCCGTCTTCCGGGCCGAAGATGTACAGCGCGCGGTCCGGGTGGGTGTATTCCGGTAGCGGGCGGGCGCCTTCGACCAATTCCACGGCGACCGGCACGCAATTGAGCGGAAGGATTTTTTTCAGATCATCGATACCGATCAGCGGGATGTCGTAGTGCACGCGTTTGGTGTCAGTGACGAAGTCGGCGGCGCGGTCATAACGCTTGCCGGTGTAGAACACCGACGCCACGCCGTAACAGCCTGCGGCGCGCATCACCGAACCGACGTTCTCCGGTGATTTGGGGTTGTACAAACCAATGCAGCTGTAACGTTTGTCTGCCACGAGCGGGGTGCCTTCGGGAAAAAGAGGGCGATTATACGGGGATTGGGGGAGGGCGGGCAGTTTCAAGACTCGTGGTGTCAGCTCGGCCGTCTTCGCGAGCAAGCTCGCTCCCACATTGGAATGCGTTTCTATGTGGGAGCGAGCTTGCTCGCGAAGGGGCCGGTTCAGAAGAAGATAATGCTCAGTCTTCTTTCTTCATCAACCCGGCCAGGGCGGCAAACGGGTTATGCGTCGCCTTGGCGATTTTCGGCGTGCTCAGCGAGCCTTCGCTGAAGTATTGCTGGTCGGTGTAACGCGAGTGCTCGTTGTCGTGGCAGTACAGGCACAACAACTCCCAGTTCGAGCCATCCTGCGGATTGTTGTCGTGATTGTGGTCGCGGTGGTGCACGGTCAGTTCGCTCAGGCGTTTGCCGGAGAACTCACGGGTGCAGCGCCCGCACACGTGCGGGTACATCTTCAGGGCTTTGTCACGGTAGCCCATTTCCTTGTCGCGCTGGTTGTCGGCGAGGATGCGATCGAGCTTCGACGTGTTGGTGGGGGTGGACGAACTCATGGGTTCACCTTTGTTGAAGACTAAAGACGGTTATGTGCAGAGTTTAGCTCAGCCCTTGAGCTTCTCGGCAATCCAGATCGTGTGGCGGGTGCCTTTGTTGCCGTGGGCGAAGACCTGCACTTCTTCAGCCTTGAAACCGGCCTTCTTCAATTTGTCGGAAAACTGCCGATCGGCGCTGGCCGACCATACGGCAAGCACGCCTTTGGGGCGCAGGGCTTTGGCGCAGGCATTCAGACCAGCGGCGGAGTACAGCCAACTGTTGGCCTTCTGGGTCAGTCCTTCAGGGCCGTTGTCGACGTCGAGCATGATCGCGTCGAAACCGTTCGGCTCGCTTTGCAGCACAATGGCGACGTCGTCCTGACGGATCACCGTACGCGGATCGAGCAGCGGTCGGCCGGACTTTTCACCGAGCGGGCCACGGTTCCACTCGACCACGCCCGGGACCAGTTCGGCGACCACGACTTCGGCGGTTTTGCCCAGATGCTTGAGCGCGGAGGCGAGGGTGAAACCCATGCCCAACCCACCGATCAGCACCCGCGAATTAGGGCGCCCGGCGACCTTGCGGCAGGGGATCTCGGCCAAGGCATCTTCGGAACCGTGCATGCGCGTGTTCATCAATTGCCCGCCGTCGCCGCCCTGGATCTTGATGACAAAATCCTCGCCATACTCGAACAGGCACAGGGCACCGCCGCTTTCAGGGATCGGGGTGGTGTCGAGCAGAACAAAACGTTTCATGGAAATCTCTACAAGGGGGAAGGCAAGCAGGCCCGTTGGGAGTAGCCTGAGCGCAGACTAAGGCCAAACGGAGCCCTTGATGAAGCGCACCATTCTAACGGTCATTGCCCTGGCCGCGCTCGCGATTACTGCGGTGCAGGCACAGCAGACCATTCCGGTCAGCCCGGCGCCGCAACCCGGCTCGCCCGGTACCGCAACGCCGACGCCATATCCGCAGATCACACCGATCAACATTCCCAAGTCGGGTGCCGGCAGTGGCAGCCCACCGCTGGTACCGATCGAAATGCCCAGCCCGCCGAGCAAGGATCAACCGCTGCCGGGCATTGAACCGACCGCTACCAAGGCCAAATCCCCAGGCGGTTAAATCTGCTGCGCCGCCAATTGGCCGTCGGCCATGCGCAGGCGTTTGGACAGCGAGACGGCGAGGGCGCGGATAATCTTGGCGGCAATCTTCGGTGCGTCGTTGAGCATTTTTTCCAGCGAATCCTTGCCCAGGTTCAGCAACTGACAATTGCTCGCGGCGATACACGTTGCTGAACGCCGTTCGCCGTCGAGCACGGCCATTTCACCGAATGCCCGACCGCTGCGCAGCGTGGCCATGGTGATGACCTGGCCGTCGGGCCCGGTTTTCTGCACGGCCACCTGGCCAGTGTGAAGGATGCACATGAAACTGCCGGCATCGCCCTCGCGGAAAATCGCTTCACCCTCAGCCACGGTGCTGATGCTGAAGTAGCCCGAAGCGGCAGCAAAGTCCGCGAGCACTAATTGGTCGAACAGGCCGCAATCCATCAGCCAGTCGCGGATTTCGTTGTTCAGTAAGGTTGGTTCTGACATGTCATTACTGTCTTTATTGTTTTCTCGGTTTTCAGGCGCTACATGAACCCCTGTAGGAGTGGTGTATCGGCCCCTTGGGTCTGCAATTAAGACCCAAGTGACCGACGGAGTTCCTCAGGCAAGCCCCAGAACCGTGAAAACAAATGCGTATTCGAGCGCTACGTCACGTAATCCCTGGTATCGCCCGCTCATCCCGCCATGCCCGGCGCCCAATTCGGTCTTGAGCAGCAGCACGTTGTCGTCGGTTTTCATTGCACGCAGTTTCGCCACCCACTTGGCCGCTTCCCAGTACTGCACACGGCTGTCGTTGTAGCCGGCGATCACCAGCGTTGCGGGATAATCCTGCGCGGTGACGTTTTCGTACGGCGCATACGCTTTGATTCGCTCATAGACGTCCGGGTCTTCGGGATTGCCCCACTCGTCGTACTCGGTGACGGTCAGTGGCAGCTCCGGGTCGAGCATGGTGTTGAGTACGTCGACGAACGGCACTTCAGCAATCGCCACACCGAACAGATCCGGCCGCTGGTTAAGGACCGCGCCAATCAGCAAACCACCGGCGCTGCCACCGCTGATCGCCAGTTGCGGCGCGGTGGTGATACCGTTGAGGATCAAGAACTCGGCGCAGGCGATGAAGTCGCTGAAGGTGTTGTGTTTGTGCTCTTGTTTGCCGGCGCGATACCAGGCTTCGCCCAGCTCACCGCCGCCGCGCACGTGGGCGATAGCGAAAGCC
Organism: Pseudomonas sp. NPDC098747; assembly: GCF_044760045.1. NCBI lineage: Bacteria > Pseudomonadati > Pseudomonadota > Gammaproteobacteria > Pseudomonadales > Pseudomonadaceae > Pseudomonas > Pseudomonas sp. NPDC098747. Next base: position 13,930 of record NZ_JBIWAL010000007.1, read on the forward strand.
ATGCCGCGATCAAGCAGGCTCAAACGGGCATGGGAGAACCACGGGTCGAGGCTCGAACCGTAAGCGCCGTAACCGTAGAGGTACAGCGGCACCGGTTTGCCGACCATTTCACGTTTCATCACCAGACTGATCGGCACTTGCGTGCCGTCCGGTGCCCTCGCCCAAAGGCGCTGGCTGACGTAGGCGTCGGCGTCGAACGGGCCGAGCACCGGGGTTTCCTTGAGGACGGTTTGCTCGCCCGTCGCGAGGATCAGTTGGCGAACCTGGGCCGGACGATTCAAGGCCTCGTAGCGCAGACGAATGCGATCGCTCTCAAATTCCAGACTGTTTTGCACGTAGAGGCTGTAGGCCGCGTCCGGCAATTGCACGCGATAAGGCGTCAGGCCATGTGGGTGAACTTCGATGATCGGCAAGCCACCTTCGCGCAGGCTCAGGGTCATGGCTTCGGTGTTGAGGGTTACGCCATCGAGCATCACCGTGTCGCTGTGCGCGATCAGGTTCTGCCAGTCGGCCTCGCTCGGTGCGATCCCGGTGTCCGGCGCCTGATACAGGGCGAAGTTGATGCCGTCGCGGTTGGTGCGGATGAACCACGTCCACACGCCATCGAGCATGCCGTGATCGACATCGTATTCATGGTCCTCGACCCGCGGTGCCAGACAGGTGAACGGCAGATGCGGCTGATTGGCGTCCAGCGCCCAGACTTCGCTGGTGGTCTTACTGCCCAGCGACAGCAGCAATTGCTGCTCGGAACTTGCGCGGTAGCAATGCAGGAAGAAGCGGCCGTCCGGTTCGTGGAAAATTTCTTCGGCCGCGGTACCGTCGAGGCGATAGCGGAACAGTTTGTACGGGCGGTGGGTGTCGTCGAGCGCGCCGAAGAACAGCGTCCGGCTGTCGTTGGCCCAGGTCATGCTGCCATCGCAGTCTTCGAACTCCAGTTCGCTGACCTTGTCGTTGGCCAGCTCCTTGACGAACAGGGTGTAAATCTCATCGCCCGAGGCATCTACGCTGTACGCCAGACGCTGGTGATCGGGGCTGATGCTGAACGCCCCCAGCGAGAAGAATCCGCCATTGGCCAGCGCATTCGGGTCGAGCAGCAGCTGTTCGCGGCTTTCGTCGAGGGTCAGGATGTCGTCCGCCGGGCGCGGGCAGCGATAGTGCCGAGCGTATTCATCGCCCGCCGTGGTGCGCGTGTAATACAGGTACGGACCCCACGGCGAGGGCAGGGACAAATCGGTTTCCAGGATGCGGCCCTTGATCTCTTCGAACAGACTTTCGCGCAGTTCAGCCTGATCGGCGGTCTGTGCCTCTTGATAGGCGTTTTCAGCCTTGAGGTAATCGAGCACCGCGTCGGTGTCGCGTTCCTGCAGCCAGGCATACGGGTCGGCACCGGCCGCCTGGTGAGCAATCGGGGCACTGATGACGTTGGCGGATTGGGGCATGGAAGGCTCTCGGACAATGTACGGAATTAGGGTTTCGCAGCGCTTGAGACCACCGCAGACCCTGTGGGAGCGAGCTTGCTCGCGAAAGCGGTGTGTCAGACAAATGGATGTTTGCTGACAGGACGCCATCGCGAGCAGGCTCACTCCTACAGGTCTTGCTCCAGGTCGCATGTCTATTGGGACAAGCCTGGCGGGCGAAAAGTCGTTACTATAAGCGCCTCTTTGCCTGCCTTGCCATGGACACCATGACCGAGAACGACTATCTGATCGCCTGGGGCCTCTACGGCTTTGCCGCTGTAGGCTGCCTGTTGGTATGGATGCGCCTGACCCGCTGGATGTGGCGCTGGTTGCGCGAACCCCTTCGTGTACTGATGGCAGTGTTGCTGTTCAGCCCTACTGTCGTTGATCCGGTGAAGGAAATGGTCGCTCCGGCCATCGCTATCACTGCGCTGGATCTGGCGTTCAAGGTTGGCAACAACGCGTGGCGGGCGGTCTCCGATCTGTTTATGTACGGCATGATCGCTTTCGGTATCTACCTGATCTACGTGCTGATCCGCTTGCCGATCGAGCGCGCGTCCACAGCTCGCCGCGAACAGGCTGAAGCTGCCAAAGCCGCAGCCCGCGCCGATGATCGTGACGATGATCAACCATTCGGCGCCGCCGGAGACGACCGCTACGGTCGCCCGCCGGTACCGAACAATCCGCAGCGCATGCGGGTCGAGCCGCGTCTGTAATCCCGAGAGTCCGCACATGTGTGAATTACTGGGCATGAGTGCCAACGTGCCGACCGATATCGTCTTCAGCTTCACCGGGCTGATGCAGCGCGGCGGCCGCACCGGCCCGCACCGCGACGGCTGGGGCATCGCCTTCTATGAAGGTCGCGGCTTGCGGCTGTTTCAAGACCCGGCCGCGAGCTGCGAGTCGGAAGTCGCCAATCTCGTCCAACGCTACCCGATCAAGAGCGAAGTGGTCATTGGCCACATTCGCCAGGCCAACGTCGGCAAGGTCTGCCTGTCCAACACCCACCCGTTCGTCCGCGAACTGTGGGGACGCAACTGGTGCTTCGCGCACAACGGCCAACTCGCCGACTTCACCCCGATCAAAAGTTTCTACCGCCCGGTTGGCGATACCGACAGCGAAGCGGCGTTCTGCGATTTGCTCAACCGCGTGCGTGCAGCATTCCCCGAACCGGTCGATATAGAAGTGCTGCTGCCGGATCTGGTCGCTGCGTGCGCCGAATATCGCAGCAAAGGCGTATTCAACTGCCTGCTCAGCGATGGCGACTGGCTGTTCTGCTATTGCTCGACCAAACTGGCGCAGATCACCCGGCGCGCACCGTTCGGCCCGGCACGGCTCAAGGATGTCGATGTGATCGTCGACTTTCAGGCCGAAACCACGCCCAACGATGTGGTGACGGTCATCGCGACCGAACCGTTGACCGAAAACGAAACCTGGACCCGCTACGAACCGGGCCAATGGAGCCTGTGGCGACGCGGCGAATGCGTCAGCCAGGGCAAGACCGAATAAGGATTGCACCCCATGTTGCTCAGTTATCTACGGCTGGTGTTGTTTGCGGCGGGCCTGTTGATCGGTGTCCAGGTGCCGGGATTCATCAACGATTATGCGAAACGGGTCGAGGCGCATCTGATCGAGGCGCAGACCGGCCTGCGCGGGTTTCAGGGCACTGCCGAGCAGTTCTTCAAGGGTGACATTCAGGCGTTGGTCGCGCATTACCGTGCCAGTGAAGACCCGGTGTTTCGCAGTGATGCCGACAGCCTGAGCACTATGCTCAACCGTCAGATAGCGCTGGATAAGCAATTCCAGGCGATGCAGGGCCCGTGGTACATCCGTTTCCTGCAAGTGGTGCTGGCTGCCGATCCGGATATTCGCAAAGAGACCTGGAACGGTTACAGCTACCAGATTCTGCTGACGCCAGAGGCGATGATCTGGGGCATGAGCGGGGCGTTGCTGCTGTCGTTCGGCATCGAATGCCTGTTCCGCTTGATCGACTGGGTGGTGCTGGGCGGCAGACGCCTGCGCCAGAGCCGGCCAATTGAAGACCGCGACGTGCGCGGGTTGTAATATCACTACAACCCCTGTGGCGAGGGGATTTATCCCCGTTGGGCTGCGAAGCGCCCTGAAACCTGAAAACTCAATTTTATCTGTTACACCGTCGGGGGGCGCTTCGCGTCCCATCGGGGCGGTGCGACGTTACGCTAAATCCCCTCTCCACAGGAGCGGTCATTCCGGGAGCGTGACGTAACCCGCGCCAACCTTGCGCGCATATTCCGCCAGCACCTGCTGACACATCGTCACGATCTCCTCGACCCACTCAACCCCCACCCGCCACGACACCACTACCTGCAACGCCGGCGGTGTCTTGTCGATGCCGAGCAAGGTCAATTCCCCGCGCGCCAACTCCTCTGCCACCAGCACCGGTGGCAGCGCGCCGATACCAAATCCATCACGCAACAACCGGGTAATCGCCGACACCGAATTCACGCAGTTCAAGCGCGGCGCCAACACACCGCTGGCCTGCATCAGCGCCAGAATGTCTTGATGCGGCCGGGAGTTTTTCGAGTAGGTGATGATCCGCTCCTGCGCCAGTTCGGCGAGGTCGGCATAGTCGCGGTTGTAGATCGAATTGCTGGCGACGATCCAGCCCAGCGGATGGCTGGCCAGTTCCAGACTGCGCACGCTTTCATGACGCACCAGATCGGTTTGCAAGATCAGATCGAGAAAGCCTTTTTGCAGCTGATCGCAGAGGTTCAGCGACGTATCCGCCACCAGTTCGATTTCCACTCGCGGATACACATCGGTCATCTGCGCCACCAACGGGCTGAGCCAAGTGTGAATCACCGTGTCCATGACACCGATACGCACACGGCCAACTTTGCTCGAACGGGTCTCAATTGATTGCTTCAGTGCCTGCATGGTGTCGAGCATCTGCTCGGCATAGTCCAGCACTTTCAAGCCTTCGGGCGTCAGGCTCACGCCACGCGAATCACGCAAAAACAGCTTCACACCCAGTTCGCCTTCAAGCACCGCGATGCGGCTGGAAATCGACGCCTGGGTGGTGAACAGCTTGTCGGCGGTCAGACGAAAACTCTTCAGCCGGGCGACCCAGACAAAGGTCTCGAGAAACTTCAGGTTCATGGGCAAGGCTCGGGTGACAAATTTTTCTTATGCCTAAGGCGGGTTTTTATTCGTTGGACGCAGCAGGGGCACGGGGCGAAAAATCGGCGCATCCGGTTCCCACGATAGGCGTCGTCGGGGCTGCGAACAAGACCAATAAAAAACCTGCGGAGATTTGCCATGAGTGCTCCCGACACTATCGATCTACCTAAGCCATCGGCGCGTCCGGGGCCGTTCGACTGGTATCGCAACATCAACCAGCAGGAGCGTCGCACGTTCTGGAGCTGCAAGATCGGCTACGGTCTGGACGGCATGGACACGCAGATGCTCAGTTTCGTCGTGCCGACCCTGATCGCGATGTGGGGCATCACGACCGGTGAGGCCGGCCTGATTCACACCAGCACCTTGATCGCCTCAGCCATTGGCGGTTGGGTCGCCGGCATCCTCTCCGATCGCATCGGTCGCGTACGTACTCTGCAACTGACCGTGCTGTGGTTCGCCTTCTTCACCTTTCTCTGCGGCTTCGCGCAAAACTACGAACAATTGTTAATCGCCCGCACCTTGATGGGCTTTGGTTTCGGCGGCGAATGGACCGCAGGCGCCGTGCTGATCGGCGAGGTGATCCGCGCCAAGGATCGCGGCAAAGCAGTTGGCATGGTGCAATCCGGTTGGGCGCTGGGTTGGGGGATGACAGCCATACTCTATGCGCTGCTGTTTTCGGTACTGCCGCCGGAAGACGCTTGGCGGGCGCTGTTCATCCTCGGCATCGTCCCGGCGATTTTCGTGATTTTCGTTCGGCGTCTGGTCAAAGATCCGGAGATCTATCGCGAGGCCAAAGCGGCGCAAACCCCGGAAAACCAGGCGAAGTTCTACGAGATCTTCGCCCCCGGCATGCTCTCCACCACCATCCGTGCCTCGCTGCTGACCACGGGGGCGCTGGGCGGTTACTACGCGATCACCTCGTGGCTACCGACCTTCCTGAAAAACGAGCGCGGCTTGAGTGTGCTCGGCACTGGCGGTTATCTGGCAATGGTCATCGTTGGCTCCTACGTCGGCTACGTGATCAGCGCCTATCTGACCGATCTGTTGGGCCGTAAAAAGAACTTCATCCTGTTTGCGGTCGGTTCGTTCACCATCGTTCTGCTGTACACGCAATTGCCGGTGAGCAACGGCGTGATGTTGTGGCTGGGCTTCCCATTGGGGTTCTTTGCTTCGGGAATTTTCAGCGGCATGGGTGCGTTTCTCACCGAGCTGTTCCCCACGCGGATTCGCGGTTCGGGTCAGGGTTTTTGCTACAACATCGGCCGGGCGCTGGCGGCGCTGTTTCCACTGTTTATCGGTCTGCTCAGCCAGAAAGTGCCATTGAGCATGGGCATCGGTGTCTTTGCTGCGGTGTCTTACGGCGTGGTGATTCTCGCGGCGTTGAGCCTGCCGGAGACTCGCGGCAAGCAACTGGACGCTCAGTAACTGATAACCTGCGGGGCCTTGCCCAACGGGCTTTGTCCTACGGATAGAAAGACAAGAAGCTACAGGAGTGTTTACCGTGAGCCGCCTGTTATTGAACTGCGACATTGGCGAGAGCTTCGGCAGCTGGACCATGGGTCTGGATGACGAGGTCATGCCCTTCATCGATTGCGCCAACGTAGCCTGCGGTTTTCACGCCGGCGATCCGAGCATCATGCGTAAAACCGTCAGCCGTGCGCTGAGCCACGGCGTGCAGATTGGCGCACACCCGGCCTATCAGGATCTGGTCGGTTTCGGCCGCCGCTCCATGGTCTATTCCGCGCAGGAACTGCAAGACATCCTGCATTACCAGATTGGTGCCCTCGACGGCATCTGCCGAGCACAGGGCGCGCGGGTCAGTTACGTCAAACCCCACGGTGCGATGTACAACGACATGATGGCCAACCCTTCGCAGTTGCGCGCAGTGATTCAGGCCGTTGCCGCCTACGACCGCGCGTTGCCGCTGATGCTGATGGCGACCCGCGACAATGCGGCGGCGCAGCAACTCGGTGACGAGTATGGGGTGACCCTGTGGTTCGAAGCGTTCGCCGACCGCGCCTACGACAGCGCCGGCCGACTGGTCTCGCGGCACCTGCCGGGCGCCGTGCATCACGATCCGCAGAAAATCATCGAGCAAGCCCTGATCATCGCCCGGGGTGACACCCTCACCGCCATTGATGGCAGTGCCTTGCACTTGCAGGCCAACACCCTCTGCGTGCACGGCGATAACGCCAGTTCGGTGGCCGCCGTGCAGCGCATCCGTGAGGCCCTGAATCAGCAGAGCGCACCATGAACCCAAGGATTGAAGTGGTGGCACTGGATTGCCTGATGCTGCGCCTGTTCGATGAAATCGCTGAAGCCAACATGCCGTGGATGCTCGCAGCCAGCGAGCGGTTGCGTGAGGTGTTCGGCGCGCAATTGATTGACCTGGTGCCGTCCTACACCACGCTGATGGTGCATTACGATTTGACGTTGGTGAATCCGAAGCAGGCTCGAGAATTGATTGCTGAGGCGTTGATCGATCTGTCGCCGAATGCGCGAACCGCCGGCCAGTGCCATGTGTTACCCGTCTGGTACGACCTGAGTGTCGGGCCTGAGCTGAGCTTGCTCGCCGAGCGCAGCGGTCTGGCGGTGGCGGAGGTGATTCGTCGTCACAGCGCGAGGGAGTATCAGGTGTTCGCCCTCGGTTTTGCGCCGGGTTTTGCTTTCATGGGGTTGGTTGAAGAAACTCTGGCAGCACCGCGTTTGAATACCCCGCGCAAGAAAGTCGCCGCTGGTAGCGTCGGGATCGCCGAGCGTCAAACTGCCGCTTATCCCGTCGTATCCCCCGGCGGCTGGAACCTGATCGGTCGCACGCCGGCGAAGCTCTTTGATCGCAATCGCGACGGCTACAGCCTGATGCAGCCCGGTGACACGGTGCGGTTCGAAGCGGTAAGTCATGCCGAGTTCATCAACCTTGGCGGTGATGACACGCCACTGGAGGCGCAGTCATGAGCCGACTGACAATTGAAGCCAGCACACCGCTGTGCCTGTTGCAGGATGCCGGGCGCTTTGGCGTGCGCCATTTGGGCGTGACCCAGGGCGGCGCGGCAGATTGGCGTTCGATGGGTTGGGCTAACTGGTTGCTGGGCAATGGACTGGACGTGCCGGTGATCGAAATCACCCTTGGCGGGTTTGCCGTGGTGGCCGAAGAGGACTGCTTGCTGGCGCTCGCCGGGGCAGATCTTGGCGCGCAGGTCGACGGCCAGGCATTGGCGCCGTGGCGCAGTTTCAAATTGAGTAAAGGGCAGAAATTGCAATTCACCCAGCCATTGCTCGGCGCCCGGGCTTATCTGGCGGCGCCCGGTGGCTTTGACGCGCCAAAGGTTCTGGGTAGTAGCGCAACGGTGGTGCGCGAAGAGCTTGGCGGACTTGATGGCATGGGCTTGCCCTTGGCCAAGGGCTCGACGCTGAGCTATCACGGCGAAGCCGTTCAACTGCGCGAAGTAACGCATCAGCAGCAACCGGACCTGCGCTCGAATGCACCACTGGATCTGGTGCTCGGTGCGCAGATCGGTCAGTTCAGCGGGCAGAGCCTGTTTGACGTGTTCAACAGCCCGTGGACGCTCGACAGTCGCGCCGATCGCATGGGTATTCGTCTGTTGGGCAAGGCGTTGCAGTATCAAGGATTGCCGATGATTTCCGAGGGCATTCCGCTAGGGGCGGTACAGGTGCCGCCGGACGGGCAGCCAATCGTGTTGCTCAATGATCGGCAGACCATTGGCGGCTATCCACGGCTGGGAGCGTTGACGCCGTTAGCGTTGGCCAAATTGGCGCAGTGCCTGCCGGGGGCGCAGGTGCGGTTAAGGCCGGTGGTGCAGGAAGTTGCGCACCGGGAACACGTCGAGTATTTGCGGCGCTTTATCAATCCCTAAAAGCATCGCGGGCAAGCCCGCTCCCACAGTGTCCGAGTCGTACACAAAAACTATGTACATCACCGATACCTGTGGGAGCGGGCTTGCCCGCGATGGCGTCAGCCCAGACAACGATTATTTGGACAAAAACCGCATCCCTTCCTCTAGTCCGCGAAGGGTCAGTGGATACATCTGATCCTCAATCAAATCCCTGACGATATTGGTCGACGAGGTATAGCCCCACGTATCTTTCGGATACGGGTTGATCCAGATGAGTTTCTTGTATTTCGCCATAAACCGCTGCATCCACACGTAACCCGGCTCTTCGTTCCAGTGCTCGACGCTGCCGCCGGCCTGAGTGATTTCATAGGGCGCCATCGCCGCGTCACCGATGAAGATCACTTTGTAGTCAGCACCGTACTTGTGCAGCAGGTCCTGGGTTGACGTGCGTTCGGAAGTGCGGCGCATGTTGTTCTTCCACACCGATTCGTACACGAAGTTGTGGAAGTAGAAATACTCCAGATGCTTGAACTCGGTCTTGCAGGCCGAGAACAGTTCCTCGCAGATCTTCACATGCGCATCCATCGAACCGCCGATGTCGAACAGCAGCAACAGCTTCACCGTGTTGCGACGTTCCGGACGCATCTGGATGTTCAACAGACCGGCATCCTTGGCGGTGTGGTCGATGGTGCCGTCGATATCCAGCTCTTCCGCGGCGCCTTGACGGGCGAATTTACGCAGGCGACGCAGGGCAACCTTGATGTTGCGCGTGCCCAGTTCCACCGAATCGTCGAGATTTTTGTACTCGCGCTGATCCCAGACTTTCACCGCTTTGCCCTGGCGCTTGCCGGCATCACCCACCCGAATGCCTTCCGGGTTGAAACCGCCGGAGCCAAACGGACTGGTGCCGCCGGTGCCGATCCATTTGTTGCCGCCGGCGTGGCGTTCTTTCTGTTCTTCCAGGCGCTTCTTGAATTCTTCGATCAGCTTGTCCAGACCGCCCAGGGACTGGATTTGCGCGCGTTCTTCGTCGCTTAGCGAACGCTCGAACTCCTTGCGCAGCCAGTCTTCGGGGATCAGCGCCTGCAGGTGATCGTCGAGTTTTTCCAGGCCATTGAAGTAAGCGCCGAACGCACGGTCGAACTTGTCGAAATGCCGTTCGTCCTTCACCAGAATCGCCCGCGACAAGTAGTAGAACTCGTCCATGTCGGCGAACGTCACGCGCTGTTTCAGCGCGTTGATCAGGTCGAGCAGCTCGCGCACCGAGACCGGCACCTTGGCTGCACGCATTTCATTGAACAGGTTGAGCAACATGGCGTCAGCCTCTTAGCGGGTGCCGCGACGGCTCATGAACGCCAGGCGCTCAAGCAATTGCACGTCCTGTTCGTTCTTCACCAAGGCCCCTGCCAGCGGCGGAATGGCTTTGGTCGGATCGCGCTCACGCAGCACCGCTTCGCCGATGTTGTCGGCCATCAGCAGTTTCAGCCAGTCGACCAGCTCAGACGTCGATGGCTTCTTCTTCAAGCCTGGCACCTTGCGCACGTCGAAGAATACGTCCAGCGCTTCGCTGACCAGATCCTTCTTGATGTTGGGGTAGTGCACATCGACGATCTTCTGCAGGGTGGTGCGGTCGGGGAACGCGATGTAGTGGAAGAAGCAGCGGCGCAGGAACGCGTCCGGCAGCTCTTTCTCGTTGTTGGAGGTAATAATGATGATCGGGCGCTTCTTGGCCTTGATCGTCTCGTCGATCTCGTAAACGTAGAACTCCATCTTGTCGAGTTCTTGCAGCAGGTCATTCGGGAACTCGATGTCGGCCTTGTCGATCTCGTCGATCAACAGAATCACGCGCTCCTCGGACTCGAAAGCCTCCCAGAGCTTGCCTTTCTTCAGGTAGTTGCGCACATCGTGGACTTTTTCCGTGCCCAGCTGCGAGTCGCGCAGACGGCTGACCGCGTCGTACTCGTACAGGCCCTGATGCGCCTTGGTGGTGGACTTGATGTGCCAGGTGATCAACCTGGCGTTGAACGATTCGGCCAGTTGCTCGGCGAGCATGGTCTTGCCGGTGCCCGGCTCGCCCTTGACCAGCAGCGGCCGCTCCAGGGTGATGGCGGCGTTGACTGCCAGCTTCAGGTCATCGGTGGCGACGTAGGCCTGGGTGCCTTCGAACTTCATCTGCTAATCCTCGAACGGTAACGCCGACCTGAACGGGCAGGGCGGGGGCGAAATAATCGGATGCCCCGACTATAACGCGCAGTCCGGTCGACTGTGAACGCAGACGGCTTATTCAGTCTCTGAATGGGGCGTCACATGTTGACTCAGTCCGCATCCGGCTTCGGCCGTTCATACCGCGCATTGAACGCCTGCACAAATCCATTGCGCAAAATCTGCAAAAACGCTTCGAACCCGTTGATATTTTGCTGGTGCACGTTACCGCTGAGTTGTACGCGAGTGGCGAACTGGTTTTTGACCTGGTTTTTCAACACGGTTTCGGTACCGCCGACCAGTGCTTCCCAGATCGAGCGGAACAGACCTTTGTTCTTGTTTTCGACGTCCTGTTGCCAGTCGAACACGTCGACATCGCGCAGCAGCGGTTTGATGTAACCGGTCACTTTGGCTTTTTCGGCTTTTGCTTCAATCACCACGTCGCCATGCCCGGCGTTGAAATCGAACTTGCCATAGGCTGAGGCGAAATCATTCATGCGCTTGAGTTCGATATCTTTGGCGCGGAGTCGAAACTCGAAGTCCTCGAAATTGCTCAGTGGATCGAAGGTTGCGGTGGTTTCCAGAGGGGCGTGGCCCAACAACAAGGCTTTGCCTTCGAAACGCGCATCGCGCTTGCCCTCTTTGTCGACCACATTGGTCAGGTTGTAGATGCTGGCATCGACGTTGGTGGCGTTCATGTTGACGGGTGGTTTGGAGTTGAAATTGCGGAACGTGACGCGACCATCGTGGATCTGGACTTCATCCAGGGTGATCGGCAAAAGCTTGCCCAATTGCTCGCGCCAGTCGGTGCCCTGACCAGTCTGGGAATTCTGCTTGTTGGCACCACCGTCGACGAAATTCACCTCCGGTTTCAAGAACTGCACCTGCGCGACTACCGCATGGTCGTTCCACAGCGAGTGCCAGCTCACCGACAGGTCAATCACCGGTGCGTTGACGAACGGTACCGGGACCTTGCCGTCGACTTTGACGATCTTCAGGCCGTTGATCTTGTAGGCGCCGCGCCACAACGCCAGGTCAACATCGGTCACCTGCCCACGGTAATCACCCATGTTCGCCAGTTTGTCGTTCAGATAGTCGCGCACCAGATAGGGCAGGGCGATGTGCAAGGCGACCAGTAACACAATGACGGTGGCGAAGGCCCACAACGGCCAGCTGTAACGACGCTTCATGGTGACGATTCCCGAACGGTATAAAACGATTGACTGCGGGCGTCGACAGACGTTCGACCCGACTGGACTGTGATGGGCAACAGGCATACCTTGGAGCGCTAAATTCAATGCTGCACAAGGACCCAGCCATGAGCCGTATCTTTGCTGACAACGCCCATTCCATTGGCAATACGCCATTGGTGCAGATCAACCGCATCGCGCCGCGTGGCGTGACCATCCTGGCCAAGATCGAGGGTCGCAACCCCGGTTATTCGGTCAAGTGCCGGATCGGCGCCAACATGATCTGGGACGCCGAAGGCAGCGGTAAACTCAAGCCGGGCATGACCATCGTCGAGCCGACGTCGGGCAACACCGGCATTGGCCTGGCCTTCGTGGCTGCGGCCCGTGGCTACAAGTTGATGCTGACCATGCCGGCGTCGATGAGTATCGAGCGCCGCAAGGTCCTGAAAGCGCTGGGCGCCGAACTGGTATTGACCGATCCGGCCAAAGGTATGAAAGGCGCAATCGAGAAGGCGGCGGAGATTGTTGCCAGTGATGCAGATAAATATTTCATGCCGGCGCAGTTCGATAACCCGGCCAACCCGGCCATCCATGAAAAAACCACTGGCCCGGAAATCTGGAATGACACCGACGGCGCCGTTGACGTGCTGGTGGCTGGAGTAGGCACCGGTGGAACCATCACCGGTGTTTCGCGGTATATCAAGAATACTCAGGGCAAACCGATTATTTCGGTGGCGGTGGAGCCTATGGCTTCGCCGGTGATTACCCAGGCGCTGGCCGGTCAAGAGATCAAGCCGAGCCCGCACAAGATTCAGGGCATCGGTGCCGGTTTTGTACCAAAGAATCTGGATCTGTCGATCGTCGACCGCGTCGAGCAGGTCACCGACGAAGAGTCGAAGGCCATGGCGCTGCGTTTGATGCAGGAAGAGGGGATCCTGTGCGGCATCTCTTGCGGCGCGGCGATGGCGGTGGCGGTTCGTTTGGCGCAGACGCCGGAAATGCAGGGCAAGACTATCGTTGTGATCCTGCCGGACTCAGGTGAGCGTTATCTGTCGAGCATGTTGTTCAGCGATCTGTTCACCGAGCAGGAAAATCAGCAGTAATCAGGAGATCAAAAGATCGAAATTAGCGGCAGCTCAAGGATTTTTCAGCGATCCGTTGTAGGAGTTGCCGCAGGCTCGGGCCGCGATCAGACGATCTTTTGATCCTGTTTGAAATGTTGATGGCGCAAGTGTGATTTGGATCAGCCAAGGTTCAGGACCCTTATGTTAATAAATACTTTGTTGCGCAATCCTTAATACTGAATATTAGGTTGAACGGGTTTTTCCCCGGGCCGGTAGTGTTTATCATGGCCGGCTGCCATGTCGGGTAAAGGGCATTGTGCATCGTTGTCTTTATTCAAGGAGTTGTTGATGACCTTTTCGTTAGCCGCCAAGGTGTCGGTGTTGCTGCTATTTGTGGGCAGCATCCTCTACGTGCATTTGCGCGGCAAAGCGCGCCTGCCGGTGCTACGCCAGTTCGTCAACCACTCGGCACTGTTCGCGCCTTACAACGCCTTGATGTACCTGTTCTCAAGCGTGCCATCCAAACCTTACCTTGATCGCAGCAAGTTTCCGGAACTGGACGTGCTGCGCGACAACTGGGAAACCATCCGCGACGAAGCCATGCACCTGTTCGACGAGGGTTACATCCGTGCGGCCGAGAAGCACAACGACGCCGGATTTGGCTCGTTCTTCAAGAAGGGCTGGAAGCGTTTCTATCTCAAGTGGTACGACAAACCACTGCCATCGGCCGAGACCCTGTGTCCGAAAACAGTGGCGTTGGTGAGTGCCATTCCGAACGTCAAAGGCGCGATGTTCGCGCTGCTGCCGGGCGGCAGTCACCTCAATCCGCACCGCGATCCGTTTGCCGGCTCCCTGCGCTATCACTTGGGCTTATCGACGCCCAATTCCGATGATTGCCGGATCTTCGTCGACGGCCAGGTCTATGCGTGGCGCGACGGTGAGGACGTGATGTTCGATGAGACCTATGTGCACTGGGTCAAGAACGAAACCGACAAGACTCGCGTCATCCTGTTCTGTGACATCGAACGTCCGCTGAGCAATCGTCTGATGACCCGAATCAACCGTTTCATCAGCGGCTGGCTGGGTCGCGCGACCGCACCGCAAAACCTCGACGACGAACGCGTCGGTGGGATCAATCAGGCCTACGCCTGGAGCAAGCGCTTCAGCGACAAATTCAGCGGCGTGGTCAAACAGTGGAAACGCCGTAATCCCAAGGCCTACCGGGTGATGCGTCCGGTGCTGGCAGTGGTGGTGTTGACGTTGTTGGGGTATTGGTTGTTTGGTTGAGGCTGGATGCAGAATGAAAAAACCCGCTCCTTGTGAGCGGTTTTTTATGCCTATGAAAAGTTTACAGACGGCCAGCGGCGAGTAAGGTTGGCTCTTCGGTTTCAGTGCCGGTTACAAGTAATTGCAGGAGACGCTGTTGGCTGGCGGTCAACGCTACTTCACCGGATTTTCTGCCGCTGAAGCGAGCGATCTTTCCGGGGGAAGGCTTCTTTGTCGATTTGCTCATTTTGCCTCCTGTATTGATCGTTAATTGAACACAGCTTGTCCCCGCATGTCGCTGCTGGCCCTTTGTCCAAATCATTGCAATCCATGTCCCGCGCTGGTTATAGTCGGCCCTCGTGAGCCACACGACTCACACCTCTATCCCAAGAAGATCAGCCCAAATGCTTGCATCCCTCATCAACGCGGTAGTCGATTCAGCGGTCAACGCTGGCGTCGTGCCGTGTGGGAATCAGCAGCCTGCGCAGATCAGTCATTACCCCCCACCTGTCAGTAGCACGCCGGTGCGCGCAGTTGCGCCGCCACCGCCGGGCGTTGGCGTTTCTGGCTGATCGGCATTTTTTGCTGACCCCCGTGCCCGCCTGAAAAACCTACTGAATTTCAGCTTCGGCTGAGTTGGCTATTTGCCTGACTACAGGTGGTATTCATGTTTGTCCTTTCGAAAAAATCCGCGCTCGCGGCGGCGTCCACGAGCCTGTTCGTTCTGCTGTGGAGCAGCGGGGCGATCTTCTCCAAATGGGGTCTGGCGCATGCTTCGCCCTTTGCGTTTTTGTTGATTCGCTTTGCCATCGCCTTGTGTGGGCTGGTGCTGCTGATTCCGTTGCTGAAATTGAAACTGCCCAAGGGCGGCAGGCCGATGCTGTTTGCGATGGCCACGGGCGTGGTGCTGTTGGGGGCTTATCAGATTTTCTATCTACTGGCCCTGAACACCAAAGTCACCCCGGGAGTAATGGCGACCATCATGGGCGTGCAGCCGATTTTGACGGTGGTATTGATGGAGCGGCAGCGCTCGGCGAGCCGGATGTTCGGGCTGGCGCTGGGCTTGGCAGGGCTGATCATGGTGGTTTATCAGGGAATCGGCCTGGCCGGCATGTCGTGGGCGGGAATGCTGTTTGGTTTGCTGGCGCTGGCGAGCATGACGCTGGGGTCGATCATGCAGAAGCGCATCACCGACAATCCCCTCGGCACGCTGCCGGTGCAGTACCTGGCCGGGCTGTTGTTGTGCGCGGTCTTTGTGCCGTTCCAGCCGTTTCATTTCGAACACAGCGCGGGTTTCATCGTGCCTGTGTTGTGGATGGGTCTGGTGGTGTCGGTGCTGGCGACGCTGTTGCTGTATCGCCTGATCGCCCGGGGCAATCTGGTGAATGTCACCAGTCTGTTCTATCTGGTGCCAGCGGTGACGGCGGTGATGGACTACCTGATTTTCGGTAATCGTCTGGCGGCGTTGAGCGTCTTGGGAATGCTGCTGATCATCGTCGGGTTGGCATTTGTGTTCCGCCAAACCCGGTGATTCCCCTGGAGCTGCCGCAGCCTGCGGCAGTTCCTACAGTTTTTTCACCACCGCCGGCTTCAACACCAGCCACAACGCCAACGCAATCAACACCCCGCCATACACATGAGCCATCGACAACGGCTCATCCAGCAGCAGCGCTCCCCACAACACCCCGAACGGCGGAATCATGAAGGTCACGGTCATCGATTTCACCGGGCCGATGGAGCTAAGCAGGCGGAAGTAAATAATGTAGGCAAACGCCGTGCAGCCCAGGCCCAAACCGAGCAGCGACAGCCAGACATTCCAGCCGCCCCAACTCGCCGGTGGTTGAGTCAACACGCTGTAACCGAACAGCGGCAACAGGAACAGTGTCGCGCCGAGCATGCTGCCCACCGCCGAAAGACGACTGTCCAACCCGCCGGCCTGATCCAGCCAGCGCCGCGCGAGGAATCCGGCAAAACCATAGCAAGTAGTCGCGAGCAGGCAGGCGAGGGCGCCCAGCAGCAATTGCATATCGAAGGCTACGGGGCCGGCGCGCGTCAGCACGCCGACACCGAACAATCCAAGGAACACGCCCGCCAGTTTGGCCGTGGTGAGTTTCTCGCTGAAGAACAACCCGCCGATCAATACGCCCATCAATGGCGTGGTGGCGTTGAAGATCGCCGAGTAACCGGCCGGCAGCACTTGGGCTGCAACCGAATACAGCGTCGCCGGAATCCCCGAGTTGATCACGCCGAGCAGCATTACAGTTTTCAGTTTGCCCTTGAAATCCCAGCTGATGCGCATCAGTCCGAGAATCACCAGCAGACCGACGGCAGCGATCGATACCCGAAAAAACGCCGTCGGAATCGTGCCGATCACTGGCGCAATAATGCGCATGAACAGAAAACTCGCGCCCCAGATGGCAGCCAGCGACAACATACGGAAAATATCGACAGGGCTCACAGCGGGCTCCTTGCTTGATCGGGACGAGAGTGTTGCCGAGCGTCCTGACGATGGCAACCGCTAATCGGGCATTTAAATTTCCTGAACACGACGCCAAGGCAAAAAACGCCACGCCGTACGTCTGCGCTTCGTTTTTGGCAGAAATTGCACTTCTCCTCATGCCTGTTCCGTGGCTAAGCTCAAGCATTCACGAATGCACGCAGAGGTCTCATCTATGCCGCAGCAATGGCCCGCCACCGACATCGCCCGCATGATCCTCGATGGCTTTGATGATTACCGTGAGCATTTCCGCCGGATCACCGACGGTGCCCGGGAGCGTTTCGAGCAGGCCCGCTGGCAGGAAACGCAAACCGCGTCGGCGGCACGAATCAACCTCTATGAGGAAAAGGTCGGCGAAACCATCGCCCGCCTGCGTGAATACTTTGACGACGAAACGCTGATGAATGTCAGCTGCTGGCCGTTGGTGAAAAGCGCCTACATCAGCGTCATCGACCTGCGCTTCGACGATGAACTGTCCGAGACCTGGTACAACTCGATTTTCTGCGGGCTGTTCAGCCATGACCTGATCAGTGATGGCTGCATGTTCATCCACACCACCCGCCCGAGCCTGCGCCGTGCGCGGGCTGCGCAGACCCGCACGTACAAGCCGCAAGGGCAATTGTCGGGGATGCTCGCGAGCATTTTTGCCGACTACCGTTTCAGTGAGGATTACGCCGATTTGTCCGGCGACCTGCGCCGCCTCGAAGCGCAGTTGCGTGAAAACTTGCCGGACTGGGTATGCAAGGATCCGGAACTGAGCGTCGAGCTGTTTTCCTCGGTGTTGTACCGCAACAAGGGCGCGTACCTGGTTGGGCGTATTTACACCCGCGACGAGCAATGGCCGCTGGTCATTCCGCTGCTGCACCGCGAAGGGCGCGGGATTCAGATCGATGCGCTGATCACCGACGAAGCCGACGTGTCGATCATCTTCTCCTTCACCCGCTCGTATTTCATGGTCGACGTGCCGGTGCCGGCCGAGTTCATTGGTTTTCTGCGGCGGATTTTGCCGGGCAAACACATCGCCGAGCTGTACACCTCGATCGGTTTTTACAAACACGGCAAGTCCGAGTTCTATCGTGCGCTGATCAATCACCTGGCCAGCACCGATGATCAGTTCATCATGGCGCCGGGCGTGCGCGGCATGGTCATGAGCGTGTTCACCCTGCCGGGCTTCAACACTGTTTTCAAGATCATCAAAGACCGGTTCTCACCGTCGAAAAACGTCGACCGTGCGACAGTGATCGAGAAGTATCGACTGGTGAAAAGCGTCGACCGGGTAGGGCGCATGGCCGATACCCAGGAATTCGCCGATTTCCGATTTCCGCTGAGCAAATTCGAGCCAGCGTGCCTTGAGGAGTTGCTGGAGGTCGCGGCCTCCACGGTGTCGGTGGAGGGCGACACCGTGCTGATCCGCCACTGCTGGACCGAACGGCGGATGACCCCGCTCAACCTCTATCTGGAAAACGCCAACGATGCGCAGGTGCATGAAGCGCTGGAAGATTACGGTCTGGCGATCAAGCAACTGGCGGCGGCGAACATCTTTCCCGGCGATATGTTGTTGAAGAACTTTGGCGTCACCCGTCACGGGCGGGTTGTGTTTTATGACTATGACGAGATCTGTTTCCTGACTGAAGCCAACTTCCGCCACATCCCGCAACCGCGCACGCCCGAGGATGAAATGTCGTCGGAGCCGTGGTATTCGATCGGACCACTGGATGTGTTTCCCGAGGAGTTTCCACCGTTTCTGTTTGCTGATTCGGGGCAGCGCAAGTTGTTCGATCAGTTGCATGGCGAGTTATATAACGCGGATTACTGGAAGAGCCTGCAGGAGGCGATTCGCGAAGGCAAAGTGATTGATGTTTTCCCCTATCGGCGTAAAGGCCTCGACAACGAATAGTGTCTTAAAAGCACCCTCACCCCAGCCCTCTCCCGGAGGGAGAGGGAGCTGACCGAGGTGTTCGGGGTTATCCATCGACCTGAGAGAGCTTGGCGATTGTGGCATCGTTGAAGCTCGATCAAGCGATTGTGGAATCTTTGAAGCTCGATCCTGGCGATTATGGATTCGGTGAGGCTCGCTCAGGTCGGCGGAGCTGGCAAAGTTGACTCGATCGGTCCCCTCTCCCTCGGGAGAGGGCTAGGGTGAGGGGCCGCAATCCCCCTGACACGCCACAAATCCGCCAAATCTGCGACAATCCGCCCCCTGCACAAATAGACGACCGAATTGCGTACCCGATGACCGACGAATCGCCCTCCATCGACAAACTGTTGAAAAACCTCGATCACGCCATGCTCGCCGACCGCCAACGGCTGCGGCGGCAGTTGCTTGAACTGCGCAAAAAACCTGACGAGGCCAAACTGGCCCAGTGGGTGACGCGCATGCAGGCGTCTTGTGATCAGGTGCTGGCGCGCAAGGCCAGCCTGCCGGTGATTCGTTACGACGACAGCCTGCCGATTGCGGCCAAGCGTGACGAAATCAAGAAGGCGCTGGAGCAGCATCAGGTCCTGATCATCGCCGGCGAAACCGGTTCGGGTAAAACCACCCAGTTGCCGAAAATCTGCCTGGAAATCGGTCGTGGTCAACACGGTCTGATCGGTCACACCCAACCGCGCCGGATCGCTGCCCGCAGCGTCGCCAGCCGCGTTGCCGAAGAGCTCGGGACGCCGCTTGGTTCACTGGTCGGCTATCAGGTGCGTTTCGAAGATCAGAGCGATTCCAATACCCTGATCAAGCTGATGACGGACGGCATCCTGCTGGCGGAAACCCAGAACGACCGCTACCTCGAACGCTACGACACGATCATCGTCGACGAAGCCCACGAACGCAGTCTCAATATCGACTTCCTGCTCGGTTACCTGAAAACCCTGCTGCCGCGTCGCCCGGATCTGAAAGTCATCATCACCTCGGCGACCATCGATCTGGAGCGCTTCTCCAAGCATTTCGACGATGCGCCGATTGTTGAAGTATCCGGCCGCACCTTCCCGGTGGACACTTGGTATCGCCCGCTGACCCTTGAGCAGGACGAAGAGGGCAACCGTGTTGAAGATGACCTGACTGTCGATCAGGCAATCCTCGCCACCCTCGACGAAATCGCCGCTTACGAGCGCAGCGAGCGCCGCAGTCCCGGTGATGTGCTGGTGTTCTTGCCCGGCGAACGTGAGATTCGCGATGCCGCCGATATGCTGCGCAAGGCTCAGCTCAAACACACCGAAATTCTGCCGCTGTACGCACGTCTGTCACCGGCCGAGCAGCAGCGGATTTTCCAGTCGCACCCGGGCCGGCGTGTGGTGCTGGCGACCAACGTCGCCGAGACCTCGCTGACCGTGCCGGGCATCCGTTATGTGATCGACAGCGGCACCGCGCGTATCAGCCGTTACAGCTATCGCGCGAAGGTCCAGCGCCTGCCGATCGAAGCGATTTCCCAGGCCAGTGCCAACCAGCGTAAAGGTCGCTGCGGCCGGGTCGAGCCGGGCATTTGCATCCGCCTCTACAGCGAAGAAGACTTCATTGGCCGCCCGGAATTTACCGATCCGGAAATCCTGCGCACCAACCTGGCAGCGGTGATCTTGCAGATGCTCCATCTGCGCCTCGGCGAAATCACCGATTTCCCGTTCATCGAGCCGCCGGATGGCAAAGCGATCAGTGACGGTTTCAATCTGCTGCAAGAGCTCTCGGCGGTGGATCGCAACAGTCAGTTGACCCCGCTCGGCCGCCAATTGGCGCGCCTGCCGGTAGACCCGCGCATGGGTCGCATGCTGCTTGAAGCGGCCAAGCTCGGCAGCTTGCAGGAAGTGCTGATCGTCGCCAGTGCCATGTCAATTCAGGACCCGCGTGAGCGTCCGCCGGAGCGTCAGCAAGCCGCCGATCAGGCCCACGCGCAATGGAAGGACATCGACTCGGACTTCGCCGGGCTGGTCAATCTGTGGCGCGGCTTTGAAGAGCAGCGCCAGGCGCTGACTGCCAGCCCGCTGCGCAACTGGTGCCGGAAGAATTTCCTTAACTATTTGCGTTTGCGCGAGTGGCGCGATTCCCATCGCCAGTTGAGCCTGATCTGCCGCGACATGCAGCTGAGCCTGAACAAAGAGCCGGCGGATTATCAGAAATTGCACAAAGCGGTGCTGGTGGGTCTGCTCAGCCAGATCGGCCAGAAAACCGAGGACGGCGATTACCTTGGCGCCCGTCAGCGACGCTTCTGGATTCATCCATCGTCAGGCATCGGCAAGAAGCGCCCGCAATGGCTGATGACCGCCGAACTGGTGGAGACCACCAAGCTTTACGCGCGCATGGTCGCCAAGATCGACGCCGACTGGATCGAGCCGCTGGCCGGGCATCTGATCAAGAAAAACCACTTCGAACCGCACTGGGAAAAGAAGCGCGGCCAGGTCGTGGCGTTCGAGCAGATCACCCTGTTCGGTCTGATCGTTGTTGGCCGCCGGCCGGTGCATTACGGCCCGGTCGACCCGGTGGTTTCGCGTGAATTGTTTATCCGTGAAGGTCTGGTGCGCGGCGAGATTCAATCCAGAGCCAAGTGTCTGTCTGCTAACCAGAAGCTACTGGAACAGCTCGACGAGCTCGAAGCCAAGGCCCGTCGTCGCGACATTCTCGCCGACGAAGAAACCCTCTACGCGTTCTACGATGCGCGGTTGCCGGCAGAGATTCACCAGACGGCGACCTTCGACAGTTGGTACCGCATCCACAGCCAGAAAGATCCGCAGCTGTTGATCATGCGCGAGGAAGACGTGCTGGCCCGCGAGGCCAGTGAAGTCACCGCGCGCGATTACCCGGATACGCTGCACATCGGTGATCTGGAACTGGCCCTGACCTATCATTTTGAACCCAATCACCCGCGTGACGGCGTGACCTTGCGGGTGCCGGCGCCGCTGCTGCCGATGTTGCCGCCGGAGCGTCTGGAATGGCTGGTGCCGGGGCTGATCGAGGCCAAGTGCATCGCCCTCGTGCGCAACCTGCCGAAAGCGCTGCGCAAGAACTTCGTGCCGGTGCCGGACTTCATCAAGGCTGCGTTGCAACGCATGACCTTCGCCGAGGGCTCGTTGCCGCAGGCGTTGGGCCGTGAGCTGTTGCGCATGACCGGCGCACGGGTCAGCGATGAAGCGTGGGCGGAGGCTGAGCAAGGGGTCGAAGGGCATCTGCGGATGAACCTGGAGATCGTCGACGGTCAAGGCAAGTTCCTTGGCGAAGGACGCGATCTGGCCGAGCTGACCGCGCGTTTTGCCGAAGCCAGTCAGGCCGCGCTGGCCGTGCCGCAGAGTGCGAAAAGTCAGCAACCGGTCGAGGCCAAAGTCTTCGCCCCGGTGGCGGAAAAGACTCAGCAAAAAATTGCCGGGTTGTCGATGACGGTCTATCCGGCGCTGGTGGAAGAGGGCGGTACGGTCAAGGAAGGACGATTCTCGACGCCGGCCGAAGCCGAGTTCCAGCATCGTCGCGCGTTGCAGCGTTTGTTGATGCAGCAACTGGCGGAACCGGCAAAATTCCTGCGAGGCAAGTTGCCGGGGCAGACCGAACTGGGTTTGCTCTATCGCGATCTGGGTCGGGTTGATGCCTTGGTCGAAGACATTTTGCTGGCCAGCCTCGACAGCTGCATTCTGGAAGGCGAAGACCCGTTGCCGCGTGACGGCGCGGGGCTGGCGGCATTGGCCGAACGCAAGCGCGGGGGCTGGACCGAGCACGCCGAGCGCGTGGCGCGGCTGACGCTGGAGATCCTAAAGATCTGGCACGGTTTGCAAAAGCGCTTCAAGGGCAAGATCGACCTCGCCCAAGCCGTGGCGCTGAATGACATCAAGCAACAGATCAGCAATCTGGTCTATCCGGGTTTTGTCCGGGAGACGCCGATGCAGTGGCTCAAGGAGTTGCCGCGTTACCTGAAAGCGGTCGAGCAGCGCTTCGAGAAACTCGGCGCGCAAGTGCAAAAGGATCGTGTCTGGAGCGGCGAACTCGCTGGCCTCTGGGCGCAATACCAGACTCGCGCCGCCAAACACGCCCAAGAAGGCAAGCGCGATCCGCAGCTTGAGTTGTATCGCTGGTGGCTGGAGGAATACCGGGTTTCGCTGTTCGCCCAGCAGTTGGGGACGAAAGTGCCGATCTCCGACAAGCGCCTCAATAAACAATGGACTCAGGTGGAAGCGTAATCCGAGCCTTACACAATCCCCAGTGAGAGCGAGCTTTTGTGGCGAGGGGATTTATCCCCGTTGGGTGGCGAAGCCGCCCCATAACTGTCACCTGGGTCCATCAGTGGCACCGAGCGTAAGAGCCATTACGACTGCTTCGCAGCCGAACGGGGATAAATCCCCTCACCACAGAGGCTCACTCCGCCATGGAGGGCGGTGGTGGATCTTGAGAAAGGCGCCAAAAGCCAGCGTTTATGGCAAACTTCGCGACCATAAACGCCGCGTTCGCGACCCAGAGCCTTCGGCCGGGTCACGGATCGGAATAAAGCGATGCCAGGTTTGCGTCCCCGGATGGGAATAGACCCTTGTGTGTTGGTACGACGGTTCCAGCACTTTCTGCCTGAACAGATTAGAGAAACGACCATGCATAATGTCGTCATCAGCGGCACCGGCCTGTACACCCCGGCCAACAGCATCTCCAACGAAGAGCTGGTGCAGTCTTTCAATACCTACGTCGCGCAGTTCAACGCGGACAACGCCGACGCCATCGCCAGCGGCGAAGTCCAGGCACTGACCGAATCCAGCGCGCCGTTCATCGAGAAAGCCTCGGGCATCAAGAGCCGTTTTGTCATGGACAAGGACGGCATTCTTGATCCACAGCGCATGGCCCCGCGCCTGCCGGAGCGCTCCAACGACGAATGGTCGGTGCTTTGCCAAATGGCCATTGGTGCTGCCGAACAAGCCTTGCAACGGGCCGGCAAAACCGCTGCCGACATCGACGGCGTCATCGTCGCCTGCTCCAACCTGCAACGCGCCTACCCGGCCATCGCCATCGAAGTCCAGGAAGCGCTGGGCATCCAGGGTTTCGGTTTCGACATGAACGTGGCCTGCTCCTCGGCCACCTTCGGCATTCAGGCAGCGGCCAACAGCGTTCAACTGGGCCAGGCCCGGGCGATCCTGATGGTCAACCCGGAAGTCTGCACCGGTCACCTGAACTTCCGTGACCGCGACAGTCACTTCATCTTCGGTGACGCTGCCACTGCCGTGATCATCGAGCGCGCTGATCTGGCCACCTCCAAGTACCAGTTCGACGTGGTCAGCACCAAACTGCTGACCAAGTTCTCCAACAACATTCGCAACAACTTCGGCTTCCTCAACCGCGCGGCGGAAGAGGGCGTCGGTGCTCGCGACAAACTGTTCGTGCAGGAAGGCCGCAAGGTGTTCAAGGATGTTTGCCCGATGGTTGCCGAACTGATCGGTGAGCATCTGCAAGAGAACCAGCTCAACGTTGGCGACGTGAAGCGCTTCTGGCTGCACCAGGCCAACTTGAGCATGAACCACCTGATCGTGCGCAAGCTGCTGGGCCGCGAAGCCACCGAAGAAGAAGCGCCGGTGATCCTCGATACCTACGCCAACACCAGTTCGGCGGGTTCGGTGATTGCTTTCCACAAGTATCAGGATGACCTAGCGGCCGGTTCGCTGGCGGTGCTGAGTTCGTTCGGTGCGGGTTACTCGATCGGTAGCGTGATTCTGCGCAAGCGTTGAGTTTGCCTTGAAAAGATCGCAGCCTGCGACAGCTCCTACACTGGCGGTATCAAATCCGTTCTTGTCGGAGCAGCCGCTGGCTGCGATCTTTTTGCTTTCGACTATTTGAAACGAGGCGTCAATGGCCGTTACGGACGACACCCAACTGCTTGAGCGTTTGTTGGCGGGCGAGCAAAAGGCTTTCAAGGAACTGGTCACGACTTACCAGAGCGCCATGCGTGCCGTTGCGTATGCGATTGTCGGCCAGCGTCATGTCGAAGAAGTGGTGCAGGACGCCTGGCTGTCGGTGGTGCGTCATATCGGCAGCTTCGAGGGCCGCTCCAGTCTAAAGACCTGGTTGCTGACCATCACTGCCAACTCAGCCAAGAGTCGCTACAAGCACAATCGCCGCGAGGTGCTGCTCGACGACTTGCCATCGCCCCACGGCACCATCGGCGACGAGCGTTTTTCGTCCGGCGACGGCCATTGGCTGGTGGCGCCGTTCGCCTGGCACCAGGACACCCCCGAGGCGTTGTTGACCGAAGGCGAACTGCGCGAGTGCCTGGAGCACACGTTGCTGAGTCTGTCGGAACTGCAAAGCAGCGTGTTGTTATTGCGCGAACGTCAGGGTGTGGAGCTGGAGGAGATCTGTAATCTTTTGGACATCTCGCTCTCCAATGTTCGCGTGCTGTTGCATCGGGCACGGTTAAAGGTTTTCGCGACCGTGGAACATTTTGAGGAGACAGGAGAATGTTGACCTGCAAGGAGCAAGTGGCACGATCCAGCGATTATCTCGATGGTCAGCTGAGTTTTGGCGAGAAGCTGATGGTGCGTCATCACCTGATGTTTTGCCGCAACTGCCGGCGTTTCATTCGCCAGATGCGGTTGATGCAGGCGACGCTGAAGGCGATGCCGGAAAAACCGCTGGAAGATGTCGAAGCACTGGCCGAACACCTGGCGAAGCAACGACGAGAAGACGGTTCCTGATTGATAACCGCCATCTAATCAAAATGTGGCGAGGGAGCTTGCTCCCACTGGGCTGCTTAGCAGTCCCCTGCTTTTCGAAAAAGAAGAGAACGCTTTGCGTTCCAGAGTGAGCTTGCTCCCTCGCCACAAGTGCAACGAGATAGCCCGACGTGGACGACACGAACGGATGAAGGGGATCGTCCCGCCCACGTCAGGCTATCAGTTGCTGCTGTTTAGAACTTCGCTTCCGCGTCCAGCTGCAGGGTGTTGGCATCTGCATCACGCTGGGTACGGCTGGCGAAGTCTGCCTTGGTCAGGAAGTACGTCGCGCCGACAGCGAAGTTCTTGTCGATGTCGTAACCGACCTTCAACTTGTGACCACGGGAACCGGTGGTGCCGTTGGCGAAGTCAGAGTCAGTGAAGGCGCCGACCACAGCGTTACGCTGCACGTCACGATAGTTGTAGTCGAGGTTGAAACCGAACACCTTCGACTTGGCGCCGAGCAGCCAGGCAGTGTCCTGATCGGTCACAGCGTCGTTGTTCTTCACATACTGGCCGTAGAACGACAGAGGCATTGGCAGACCGCCGATGTCGACCTGGCTGAAGCCTTCGTACAGGCGGAACTCGTTGTTCGCCGAGTTACCATTGACGGCCAGGGCGCACGGTGTGGAAGTGCCGGTGCAACGGCTATCGTCGTCGTTCTGGTAGGCGTAGACGCTGCCACCCACTGTCAGCTTCAGGTTGTCGGTGAGGGTGAGGCGGCTACCCAGTTGACCGGCGGTCAGGCGCAAGTCGTGACGGAACTGCACGCCGTCGCCATCGACGTTGTCCTTGAGGTTGTAGTTACCCAGGCTACCGAACACTTCGGCGCTGCTGCCCAACGGGTACTTGTAGGTAACGGCCAGACCTTCAGGGTTGATGTCGCCATCCCAGATCACGTCGCCCATGCTCACCCACGGTTGCAGCATCTTGCCGCCGATCACGTGCAGGTTCTTGATCGCATCAGGGTGGTAGTCGATGTAGCCCAGATCCAGCCATATCTGCTTCTTGTCGAAGTAGTTGTCCTGATCCTGGTTGGTCGAACGGGCATCGTCGCCGCCGCCGGTGGCGATACGGATGCCGGTGTCCACTTGCGGGTTGATCTCGGTGTAGGCACCCAGACGGGCACGGATGCGCTGACGATCCTTGTCGCGACCGCCGTTGTTCGGTTCGCCATCGATCTTGATGGTTTCCTGACGGATACGCACGTCACCCTTGAACTGAGTCTTCGCCGCCCACGCCAGTTTCTGGTCGAAAGCGCTTTGTTCGTTGGACTTCTTCGCGACAGCCGCGACTTGTTCGTTGGTCTCTTGCTGCGCCTGCTGGGCGATTTGCTGAGTCTTCTGATCCTTGGCCAGCTCAGTTTGCAGCTCAATGTACTGCGCCTGGGAAATCGAACCGTTAGCCTTGAGCATGTCGAGCAGTTTGGCGTCGACTGCAGCACTGGCCGGAACGCTCATGGCCAGCAACAAGCCACCGCACAGGGCCGCCGCAGTTTTCGTGGAAGCAAGACGCATAGCAATCTCCGAAGATGAGAGGGGATGGCTTAACCATCCTGGGCACAACCGACAATTGAGGTCGGAAAACAGTGTCCGGGTTAGAACCCGGCGCTCTAAAAACAGGCGCCAGTATCGCGATGGTTTATGACAGTGCGGTGGCACAGTGATGGCAAGATGATGACGGTGTGCGTTGATCGTGAACTATTGATCTAGAGCGCTGTCGGCCGATTGCGGGTGTGCAATGCAGCGCAATCGGCGATACTCGCCGGGCGCTGGAGTCCTGTGTGGAGAGTTTTTTGATGCCGTTGCAACGCCTGCAAAACCTGTCAGAAATTGCCCCGCAAGCCTGGGATGCTCTGGTTCCGGACAATCAGCCTTTTCTGCGCCATGGATTTCTCAGTGCGTTGGAAGACAGCGGCAGCGTCGGCCCCCACTCTGGCTGGCAGCCGGAACATTTGCTGCACATCGAAGACGATCAACTGATCGCGGCGCTGCCCAGTTATCGCAAGTGGCATTCCTACGGTGAGTACGTGTTTGACCATGGCTGGGCGGATGCCTGTGCCCGCGCCGGGATCGATTACTACCCCAAGCTTTTGACGGCGGTGCCGTTCAGTCCTGTCAGTGGGCCGAGGCTGCTGGCTGCCAGAGTCGAGGACGGTTTCGAGCTGCTCAAGAGCCTGCCGGGTTATCTGGAAGTCGAAGAGCTTTCCAGTGCCCACATCAATTTCACCGATGCCTTCACCGACGCCGCCATGGCCGAACAGCCGGGCTGGTTGCAGCGTATTGGCTGTCAGTATCACTGGCAGAATCGCGGCTATCGCGACTTTCAGGATTTTCTCGACGTACTCGCTTCGCGCAAGCGCAAACAGATGCGCAAGGAACGCGAGCAAGTGGCGGGGCAGGGCTTCGAATTTGAATGGCTTGAAGGACGAGAGCTGGATGAGGCACAGTGGGATTTCGTCTATGCCTGCTACGCCAATACCTACGCGGTGCGTCGGCAAACGCCGTATCTGACCCGGGAATTTTTCAGCCTGCTGGCCGAGCGCATGCCTGAAGCAATTCGCGTGGTGCTGGCCAAGCAGGGCTCACGGCCGGTGGCCATGGCCTTCAGTCTGGTGGGGGGCGACAGTTTCTACGGACGTTATTGGGGCTGCCTGGCCGAGTTTGATCGGCTGCACTTTGAAACCTGTTTTTATCAGGGTATGGATTACGCGATTGCCCAGGGTTATCAGCGTTTCGACGCGGGTGCGCAAGGCGAGCACAAACTGATTCGTGGCTTCGAACCGGTGATCACGCATTCCTGGCATTACCTGCGCCATCCGGGGTTGAAGGCAGCGGTCAAAGATTTCCTGCAGCAGGAGCGCGCTGGCGTTCTCGCCTACGCCGAGGAAGCCAGAAGCGCCTTGCCCTACCGCCAAGCCTAAATCTCTTTGTGGGAGCGAGCTTGCTCGCGAAGGCGTCGTGTCAGTCATTATTTGTGCGACTGAACCAGCGCTTTCGCGAGCAAGCTCGCTCCCACAGGTCTTTTGGCGCTCAGGGAAGATCAATCGATCCCGACAAACCCTCCGGTCTGGTGAGCCCACAACCGGGCATACAACCCACGGTGAGCCAACAGTTCAGCATGGGTGCCGCTCTCGGCGATCTTGCCGTTTTCCAGCACCACCAGGCGATCCATGCGGGCGATGGTCGAGAGGCGGTGGGCAATCGCGATCACGGTTTTGCCCTGCATCAGGGTTTCCAGGCTTTCCTGAATCGCCGCTTCGACTTCCGAGTCCAGCGCCGAGGTCGCTTCGTCCATGATCAGGATCGGCGCGTCCTTGAGCAGCACTCGCGCGATGGCGATGCGCTGGCGCTGGCCACCCGATAGCTTCACACCGCGCTCACCGACATGCGCGTCAAATCCGGTACGGCCTTCAGCGTCGGACAGCAGTGGAATGAACTCGTCGGCGCGGGCCTTGTGCGCCGCATCCCAGAGATCGGCGTCGGTCGCATCAGGTTTGCCGTACAACAAGTTGTCGCGGATCGAGCGGTGCAGCAGCGAGGTGTCCTGAGTAATCATGCCGATGCGTGCACGCAGGCTTTCCTGGCCGACTTCGGCGATGTTCTGCCCATCGATCAGGATGCGCCCGCCCTCCACGTCGTACAGACGCAGCAGCAGGTTGACCAAGGTCGATTTGCCAGCGCCGGACGGGCCGATCAGACCGATTTTTTCACCCGGTTTGATGGTCAGGTTGAGGTCGCCAATGATCCCGCTCTTCTTGCCGTAGTGAAAGTCCACATGCTCGAAACGCACTTCGCCACGGGACACAGCCAACGGTTTGGCCTGCTCGTGATCGGTCACGCTGACCGGTTGCGAGATGGTGCGCAAACCGTCCTGGACCATGCCGATGTTTTCGAAGATGCCGGTGACCACCCACATGATCCAGCCGGACATGTTGACGATGCGGATCACTAAACCCGTCGCCAGGGCAATGGCACCGACGGTGATCAACGATTGCGTCCACAACCACAGGGCCAGAGCGGTGGTGCCGACGATCAGCAAGCCGTTCATGGCGGTAATTGCCACGTCCATGCTGGTGACCACGCGGCCGGCCATTTGCGCTTTGACGGTCTGCTCTTCGATGGCTTCCTTGGCGTAATGCTGTTCGAAGTTGGTGTGGGCAAACAGCTTCAGTGTGGCGATGTTGGTGTAGCCGTCGACGATCCGCCCCATCAGTTTCGAACGTGCGTCGGAGGCTTCCACCGAACGCTCTTTCACCCGTGGCACGAAGTAGTAAAGCGCGCCGATATAGGCGGCGATCCAAATCAACAGCGGGATCATCAGGCGCCAGTCGGCCTCGGCGAACAGCACCAGCGCGCTGATCGCATAGATCACCACGTGCCACAACGCATCGACGGCTTGCACCGCTGAATCACGCAGCGAGTTACCGGTCTGCATGATGCGCTGGGCGATGCGCCCGGCGAAGTCGTTCTGGAAGAAATTCAGGCTCTGCTTGAGCACGTAACTGTGGTTTTGCCAGCGGATCATGCTGGTCATGCCGGGGCTCAGGGACTGGTGCACCAGCAGGTCATGCAGACCAAAGAAAATCGGCCGCAGGACCAGGGCAACCACCACCATCCACGTCAGTTCGAGGGCGTGGTCGCTGAAAAAATTCGGGTTTGGCGTGCCTTGAGCCAGGTCGATGATGCGGCTCAGGTAACTGAACAGCGCCACTTCGATCAGCGCGGCAAACAGACCGACCACCAGCAGGGCGGCGAAACTCGGCCAGACTTGCTTCAGATAATAGGTATAGAAGGGCCAGACACGGTCTGGAGGGGACGCCGTCGGGGCGTCGCGGAATATGTCGATCAGTTGTTCGAAACGGCGATAGAGCATCAGATAATCGCCCGGATACGGGCTCTCCTTTTATCAGTGTGAGCGGCGTGGCCTGAGACCGCCGCCGCTCGAAATGCCCCGCGAAACTTAGTCGATACGCTTGGCCGACTTGATGATCACAGGGTCGACAGGCACGTTTTGCATGCCGCCTTTGGTGGTGGTTTGCGAGTTGACGATGATGTCGACCACGTCCATACCCTTGACCACTTTGGCGAACACCGCATAACCGGCATCACGGCCCGGGTCGAGGAACGCGTTGTCAGCCACGTTGATGAAGAACTGGCTGGTGGCCGAATCCGGGTTGGAGGTGCGCGCCATCGACAAGGTGCCGCGAACGTTATGCAGGCCGTTGCTGGCTTCGTTCTTGATCGGTGCCTTGGTGTCTTTTTGCTGCATTTGCGGAGTAAAACCGCCGCCCTGAACCATGAAGCCCGGGATCACGCGGTGGAAAACCGTGTTGGTGTAAAAGCCGCTGTCGACGTACTCAAGGAAGTTCTTGGTACTGATCGGCGCCTTGACCGGATCCAGTTCGATTTCGATCTGGCCGTTGGTGGTGTCCAGCAGCACATGCGGCGCTTTGGCCGGGGTGGCAGCCATCAGGTTGGCGGCGAACAGCACGGTGCCGGCGGCGAGGGCGATTTTTTTCAACATGGGTCAGTGATCCTGAGGATGAATATCGGCTGTGGCGAGAAACTCCAGCAGCGTTTGATTGAAGCGTTCGGGTTGATCGAGCGGGGTGGCGTGGCGCGAATCGGCGATCACCACCAGCCGCGCATCGGGCAGCAGTTTTACATAGGTTTCTTTCAGCGTAACGGGTGTGTAGTCACGGTCGGCGCTGACGATGAGCGTTGGACAGGTCACCCGGGAAAGTCGTTCCTGAACGCCCCAGCCAACAATCGCATCGAAGCTGGCGAGATAAGCACGTTTGTCGTTTTTTGCCCAGCGTTCGGCCATTTTCTGCCGCAGAGCGGCCTGTTCCGGATGTGGGAAAAGTTTGCTGCCCAGTGCCTTGCCGATGGTTGCCAGGCTGAGCGCACGCATCAGGCTCCAGCGTTTGAACCACTGCCAATAGTCGTCGCGTGAACGCAGTTTGACCTCGGGCGCACTGTTGACGATGGTCAGGCTCTTGAGCAGTTGCGGCTGGTCGACGCCCAGTTGGAAGCCGATCATGCCGCCCATGGACAGGCCAATGTAGTGCACCGGGCCGAGATTCAAGTGCTCGATCAGTGCGACCAGATCGGCGCTGAACCCGGCGATGCTGTAGCGCTCGCGGGGTTTGTCCGAGCGCCCGTGGCCGCGGACGTCCGGGACGATCACCCGGTAGTGCGCGGCCAGCGCCGGGATCTGCATTTCCCAGTCCAGCGTGCTCGAACCGAGCCCGTGGACCAGCAGCAACGGCGTGCCGTGACCATATTCCTCGTAGTGCAGGTTGCAACCGTCATGTTCGAAATACGCCATCGGTGAACTCCGTGTCAGGCTTGTTCAGGGGCGGCGAACGGCGCATCGAGCGGCAACGTGTCGAAGGTGCGCAGCAGTTCGATGAGGATTTGCGTCGCCGGACCCAGCGGTTTGTCCTTGTTCGAGTACAGGTAGAAACTTGGGTTGCGACTACCACCCTGATCCAACGGTAGCAGCTTGAGCGAACCTTCTTTCAATTCCCGTTCGATCATGTGCCGTGGCAACCAGGCAAATCCCAGACCGCTGCTGACGAAGGTCGCGGCGGTGGCAAGACTGCCGACGGTCCAGCGCTGTTCTGCGCCGAGCCAGCCGACGTCCCGTGGCTGTTGGCGGCCGGAGTCGCGGATGACCACTTGCATCTGGGTTTCCAAGTCCTGGAAGCTCAGTTCGCGGTTCAATCGATGCAAGGGATGTTCCGGATGGGCGACGGCAACGAACTCGACATCGCTCAATTCTGCGCCGAGGTAACCGGGAATGCTGAACCCGGTAATCGCGAGGTCGGCCACGCCTTCAAGCAGAACTTCCTCCACGCCCGACAGCACTTCTTCGCGCAGGCGTACCCGGCAGCCACGGCTTTGCGGCATGAACGCCGTCAGTGCGCGGACGAGGCGGGTGCTCGGGTAAGCCGCGTCAACGACCAAACGTACTTCGGCCTCCCAACCTTGCTCCATATGGTGGGCGAGGTCTTCCAGTTGGCTGGCCTGTTTCACCAGTTGTCGCGAGCGGCGCAGCAGTACGCCGCCGGCCTCGGTGAGCACCGCTTTACGCCCGTCGATGCGCAGCAACGGCACACCGAGTTGGTCCTGCATGCGGGCGACGGTGTAGCTCACCGACGATTGCGAACGGTGCAGAGCCTCGGCGGCCTGGGCGAATCCGCCGTGGTCGACCACGGCCTGCAATGTTCGCCATTGATCAAGGGTCACGCGGGGCGCTTTCATCAATAGCTCCTCTTGTCCTAAGCTGGCCGTCCCTCATGGAGACTGCCGAATGAAAAAATTCTGTTGTGTGCTGCTGGCGCTGCTGCCGCTGACGGCGTTTGCGTACCCGATCGATGTGCAGAAAGACCTCAACGACCTGAAGATCGACTACGAGACCTTCGATACCGATAACGATATCGGCTCGATCCGCGTGGCCAACTACGGCGATGTCGATGCGACCTGCAAAGCGGTGTTCAGCAATGGTCCGGAAGCGCCACGCACCCGTACCATCGATGTGCCCGCCGGCAAACACAAGAACGCCACGGCCAAGTTCACCCGCGAGATCATCAAGTTGCGCATCAAGCTGACCTGCACGCCGAAGTAGCACCGCAAATCCCTGTGGGAGCGAGTTTGCTCGCGAAGAGGGAGTGTCAGGCAACGAATGTGTTGAATGACACACCGCATTCGCGAGCAAGCTCGCTCCCACAGGGGATGGGTTGCATCTAAACGAATTATTCGATGCTTTGCAGCAATTATTTGCGCTTTTTCATCGATTCAACACCGCTTAACCTTCACTCCATCGACCTACAACATTCTCGGATGGAGGCTACACAACATGTCCCGCGTTCTGATCATCGAAAGCAGCGCCCGCCAGCAAGACTCGGTTTCCCGTCAACTGACCCAGACCTTTATCAGTCAGTGGAAAGCGGCGCATCCGGCCGATCAGATCACCGTCCGTGACGTCGCCGTCAATCCAGTTCCGCACCTCGATATCAACCTGTTGGGCGGCTGGATGAAACCCGTCGAGCAGCGCACCGACAGCGAACAAGCTTCGCTGAACCGCTCCAATGAATTGACTGACGAACTGCTGGCCGCCGACGTGCTGGTGATGGCAGCGCCGATGTACAACTTCGCGATCCCGAGCACCCTCAAGGCGTGGCTCGACCACGTGCTGCGTGCCGGCGTGACGTTCAAGTACACCGAAACCGGCCCGCAAGGTTTGCTCAGCGGCAAACGTGCCTACGTGCTGACTGCTCGCGGTGGCATCTACGCTGGCGGCCCGGCCGACCACCAGGAACCGTACTTGCGTCAGGTGATGGGTTTCATCGGTATCCACGACGTGACCTTCATCCACGCCGAAGGCATGAACCTGGGTGGCGACTTCCAGGAGAAGGGCCTGAACCAGGCCAACGCCAAGCTCTCCCAGGTCGCTTGATATGTTAATCGCCAGATAATCACTGGATGTTCTAGTGCTCTGGCGCAACCCCTTCAAGGCTCTACGCGCATCGAACCTCCCTTTGCACTTGTTGCTCCTGAGTGCTGTAGCCCGATTGAACGCATTAGCGAGATCGGGCTTTTTTTTGCCCGGGATTTAATGAACGTCAAATGCCCCTGATTTCACACCGACCCTGTGGGAGCGGGCTTGCCCGCGATGAGGGCGTGTCAGACAGGAATTTTTTACTGACACACCGCCATCGCGGGCAAGCCCGCTCCCACAGAGAGTTGTGTTTTCTGCACATTCGCAGTGGACGGCAAAACCCGCTATCGTCGCCGCCATTCGAAACAGAGGCGACCATGGGCTATCTACTTTTTGTCACGCTGATCCAGGCGTTTTCCTTCAGTCTGATCGGCGAATACCTGGCCGGACATGTCGACAGTTACTTCGCGGTGCTGGTGCGTGTGGTGCTGGCGGGACTGGTGTTCATCCCGCTGACCCGCTGGCGTTCGGTGGAGCCGGGGTTCATGCGCGGCATGCTGCTGATCGGCGCGTTGCAGTTCGGCGTGACCTACGTCTGCCTGTACCTGAGTTTTCGCGTGTTGACGGTGCCGGAAGTGCTGCTGTTCACCATTCTCACGCCGCTGCATGTGACCCTGATCGAAGATGCATTGAACCGCCGCTTCAATCCGTGGGCGCTGATCGCAGCACTGGTGGCCGTGTGCGGTGCGGCGGTGATTCGCTTTGACCGGATCAACCCGGACTTCTTCATGGGCTTCCTGCTGCTGCAACTGGCCAACTTCACCTACGCCGCCGGGCAAGTGTTGTACAAGCATCTGGTGGCGAAACACCCAAGCGATCTGCCGCATTACCGGCGTTTCGGTTTCTTCTACCTCGGCGCGTTGGCGGTGGTGTTGCCGGCGTTTCTGCTGTTCGGCAAGTCGAACTTCCTGCCCGAAGCGCCGCTGCAATGGGGTGTGCTGGTGTTTCTTGGTCTGGTCTCGACCGCGTTGGGGCTTTACTGGTGGAACAAGGGGGCGTGCATGGTCAATGGCGGGACGCTGGCGGTGATGAACAACCTGCATGTGCCGGTGGGCTTGCTGCTGAATCTGCTGATCTGGAATCAGGATGAGGAACTGGGAAGGTTGTTCCTTGGCGGGAGCGTGATTCTGATGGCGGTGTGGATTAGCCGGTTGGGCATCCGCAAATCCGCGGCCACCGCATAACCAGACTCATAAATAACCCTGTGGGAGCGAGCAAGCTCGCTCCCACAGGTTTGATCTACGACGTTACAGCAGGTGTTTCTGCGGCTCGGGAATGTGCGCCGCGCCCAACACTGCCGGCAATAACCCCGAGCGCAAATCGCCGCCACTCGGCTGCTGATAAAGGCTCAGCCCAAACTCCGGCAACACCGCCAGCAGGTAATCGAAAATATCCCCCTGAATCCGCTCGTAGTCCGCCCACACGGTGGTGCGGGTGAAGCAGTAGATTTCCAGCGGAATACCCTGTGCGGTGGTCTGCATCTGGCGGACCATGCAGGTCATGTTCGGCTGAATCTCCGGATGGCTCTTCAGATAAGCCAGCGCATAAGCGCGAAAGGTACCTATGTTGGTCATGCGCCGGCGATTCGCCGACATCGCCGCAACATTGCCCTGCGCTTCGTTCCACGCCTTGAGCTCGGCTTTCTTGCGGCCCATGTAGTCGGTCAGCAGGTGGACCTGGGACAGCTTCGCTTCTTCGTCATCGCTGATAAAGCGCACGCCGCTGGCGTCGATGAACAGGCTGCGCTTGATCCGCCGGCCACCGGATTGCTGCATGCCGCGCCAGTTCTTGAACGACTCGGACATCAGACGCCAGGTCGGGATCGAGACGATGGTTTTGTCGAAGTTCTGCACCTTGACCGTGTGCAGGGTGATATCGACCACGTCACCGTCGGCGCCGACCTGCGGCATCTCGATCCAGTCGCCGACCCGCAGCATGTCGTTGCTGGTCAACTGCACGCTGGCAACGAACGACAGCAGGGTGTCCTTGTAGACCAACAGGATCACCGCCGACATAGCGCCCAGACCCGACAGCAGCAACAGCGGTGAACGGTCGATCAGCGTGGCGACGATGATGATCGCGCCAAACACGTACAAGACCATTTTCGCCAGTTGCACGTAGCCTTTGATCGAGCGCGTACGGGCGTGTTCGGTGCGTGCGTAGATATCGAGCAAGGCATTGAGCAGGGCGCTGATCGACAGCAGCAGGAACAGAATGGTGAACGACAGCGCCACGTTACCGAGAAAGGTCATCGCGGTTTTGCTCAGTTCGGGCACCAGATGCAGGCCGAACTGAATCACCAGCGACGGCGTCATCTGCGCCAGGCGCTGAAACACCTTGTTGTGGCGAAAGTCGTTGATCCAGTGCAGAGCCGGTTGGCGACCGAGCATGCGGCTGGCGTGCAGGATCAGATAACGTGCCACTCGTCCGAGCACCAGCGCGATCACCAGCAACACCGTCAAGGCCAGGCCAGCCTGCAAGAACGGATGCTGTTCGAGGGTGCCCCAGAGGTCCTGGGCGTTGAGCCAGAGCTTTTTGAAATCCATGAGAGAAACGATTCTTCTGTAAGACGCGATGGCCGATTAGAGCATTTAAGACGCCATGTATTACCGTTGGAGACAAATCAGGCAACAAAAAAGCCACTGATTAATGCCGTTTGTATAAAGAAACTCGGCCTGAGCGCTCGAAACCGGTAACCTATGCAGCTGTTTTTTTGCATATCTTCGAGGTAGCACCCGTGTTTTCCCAATTCGCCCTGCACGAACGCCTGCTAAAAGCTGTGGCCGAGCTGAAATTTGTCGAGCCAACGCCTGTGCAAGCCGCGGCCATTCCGCTGGCGCTCCAGGGGCGTGACCTGCGGGTGACTGCGCAAACCGGTAGCGGCAAGACCGCCGCTTTTGTCCTGCCGATCCTCAATCGCCTGATCGGCCCGGCCAAGGTTCGCGTCAGCATCAAGACCCTGATCCTGCTGCCGACCCGCGAGCTGGCCCAGCAGACCTTGAAAGAGGTTGAACGCTTCGCGCAGTTCACCTTCATCAAGTCAGGCCTGATCACCGGTGGTGAAGACTTCAAGGTCCAGGCCGCCATGCTGCGCAAGGTGCCGGACATCCTCATCGGCACCCCGGGCCGGATGATCGAGCAACTGAACGCCGGCAACCTCGACCTGAAAGAAGTCGAAGTACTGGTGCTCGACGAAGCCGACCGTATGCTCGACATGGGTTTCTCCGAAGACGTGCAACGTCTGGTCGACGAATGCACGAATCGTCAGCAAACCATGCTGTTCTCCGCCACCACCGGCGGTTCCGGCCTGCGCGAGATGATCGCCAAGGTGCTGAACAACCCTGAGCACTTGCAGCTCAACGCGGTCAGCCAGCTGAACTCGACCACCCGTCAGCAGGTGATTACCGCTGACCACAACCAGCACAAAGAGCAGATTGTGAACTGGCTGCTGGCCAACGAGACCTATCAGAAGGCCATCGTTTTCACCAACACCCGCGCCATGGCCGACCGCATCTACGGCCGCCTCGTGGCTCAGGAATACAAAGCGTTCGTGCTGCACGGCGAGAAAGACCAGAAGGATCGCAAACTGGCGATCGACCGTCTGAAGCAGGGCGGCGTGAAAATTCTGGTGGCCACCGACGTTGCGGCCCGTGGTCTGGACGTTGATGGTCTGGACATGGTGATCAACTTCGACATGCCACGCAGCGGCGACGAATACGTTCACCGCATCGGTCGTACCGGTCGTGCCGGTAACGACGGTCTGGCGATCTCGCTGATCTGCCATGGCGACTGGAACCTGATGTCGAGCATCGAGCGTTATCTGAAGCAGAGCTTCGAGCGCCGCACCATCAAGGAAGTCCAAGTCACCTACGGCGGACCGAAAAAGGTCAAGGCCTCGGGCAAAGCCGTTGGCGTGAAGAAGAAAAAGACCGACGCCAAAGGCGACAAGAAGAAAACTGCCGCCAAGACGCCGACCAAGCGCAAGAGCGCCAACCGTCCGAAGCCAGATTCACTGGTGAGCAGCGACGGCATGGCCCCGCTCAAGCGTCGCAAGCCAACAGAGCCTGCGGCTGAGTAAGTCGTTTCAGGCACATAAAAAACCCGGACAGTGTCCGGGTTTTTTTATGGCCGGGATTTGTCAGCTCCCGAGCAGACCACTGGTGTCGGCATCAAAACGTTGCTTTGCCTTGTCAGCGGCCGGTTTCAGCAACGCTAGCAGCGCGGCCTCGCTGTACAACCGGGTGACCGCCAACTCCTTCGGCGTCGGCTCAATTGGAATCAGCACATCTTCACCGTCCGCGTGCAGCCAGATCGCCACAACGTGCAGCGCCGAGACAAACAACAGCCGCGGTTCCACGGTTTTGCCCTGCAATTGCGGTGATTGCTCCGCCAGTTTCAGCGCGCCGACGGCAGCGGCTGCGAGCGATCCGTGGTTCAACGAGGCAAACTCGACGTGGCCGCGTACCTCGGCCAATTGTGCGTCGGCAATCGTCACGCCATCAGAGAACACCAGGTAATGCCAGTCGCCCATCCGCGCGTCTTGCAGACCTTTGCCGTTACTCAAATCCTCCAGACTCAGCGAGTAACCACGCCAGGCCTCACTGAGGCTGATCTTCGCAGGTAAGGCGTTGGCGAATTGGCGATTGGCGCCAAAGCCTTGGGTTTGCAGGGCCGCTTGCAGCGCTGGACGCAAGGTCTGTACGCCGTTGGAAGGCGCCTTTGGATAAGTCAGTTGCATGATGTCGCCCTCCTAGTTTTTTACAGTGAAATAAGTGTTGGTCCAATTGCCGCCACCGTTGTACGAACCGGGGAATGCGTTCAGCGCACGGGTCGAATAGCCGTAGATCGAGTCCGCGACCAGCACGTAGTTGCCATTGGTGCCATAGATCGTCAGGAAGTGCGCACCGCCGCCGTACCAGGCACAGCGCAGGGCGACCGGGCGGCCCATGTTGATCTGGTTCTGAATAGCCGACATCTGCAACGAACCCTGATTCATGCCGTTGTAACTGCGCGTGGTGCGCAGGGCGGTATCGAGGTAGCCATAGACGTTGCACGGCCCCGGCTGATTGCAGCAGTTGCGGTTCAGCTCCGAACTGGCAACCCCGCATTGGGTCCATGACCCGGTGCCGTAATAGTTGCCGACCGAAGCGGATAAGGCCGCCCAGCACCAGTTGGTCTGGGTTTGCTTCTGCATGGTGAAGTTGAGGCTGCTGGCGGCGAGTGCGCGGGTTTGCGCCGCTGCTTCGACTTCGACCAGTTGCGGGTCGATCAGGTGGCCGATAAGACACCTTGGCAGGGTCTCGCCGGTAAAACGGGTTGCTTCATTGGTTAACATTTTTCAGTCCTCCATGAGTGAAAACAAGCGTCCAGCTTGTGAGTGTGTTGCGGTATCGCTGAGCGATCGGTGCGTAAGGGTTGCCATGTTGGATGGCGCGTTCCGATCTCCTTGCTCGAGGTAACCTTAGTCTGAATATGCATTTGTGCAAGAAAATAAATGCACTGATGCATTTTTAAGGGCGAAAGATCGCAGCCTTCGACAGCTACTACAGGTGGGCCATCAATCCCATGTAGGCGCTGCCGAAGGCTGCGATCTTATGACTTTTAGCTTTCTGCTTTCTTCTCAGCCGAATTCAGCTCTTTCAACCGCTGATCAATCAACTGGCACTTGTCCGGCAGATCCGCACTGGCCGTGCCCAGATCCATCTTCTGCAATTCAGCGTTGATCTCTTTGGCCTTGGCTGGGTTCTGTTCGGTGAGCCGGGTGACTTCCTTGGCCAGTTGTTCACGTTTAGCCGTGGCTTCTTCCGGCGTGCAGGCCCAGGCGGGCAGGGCGCAGGTGAGGGTTGCAGCGAGGGTTAGCTTGATCAGGGTTTTCATGGGGCAGGCCTCAGTTCCGGTTAAGGCGGGTTAATCGGTTGATGGCTTTTGCCGATTAAAAGTTCAGTCTCGCTTGCGGTATCAACGGCTAACTTTCATGGCAGCAACTGGATCGGTTTCCCCCTTCATACCGATCATGATGCCGCACCCACTCCATGATCTCGTCTTCATTCCTGCCCTTGGGCGTAAGGTCGAGGTAGTTATAGGCGCCGACTAACATGTCCAGCCCTCGGGCATACGTTGAATAGGTGTGGAAAATCTCACCTTTATCGTCGCGATAAAACACACTCAGCCCCGGCATTTCCTCCTCGGCACTGTCGGTTTTTTCGTAGTTGTAAGTAGCCTTTTCAGCCGCAACATCTTCAGCACGCGCGCAAACGCCGAAGTCATAGTTAAAGTCGCAACCTTCTGACGACACCCAGTCAAACTTCCAGCCCATCCGCCGTTTAAAGTCCTGAAACTCGTTGAACGGTGCATGGGAAACAGCCACCACGGCGATGTCGTGATGGGCCAGATGCAGATTGGCACCGTCAATGTGATCGCTGAGGAACGAGCAACCCTGACAACCTTCCTCCCAGTCCTTGGCGAACATGAAGTGGTACAGCACCAATTGGCTGGTTTTGCCGAAGAGATCGGCGAGCTTCAATTCGCCGTTGGGGCCTTGGAAGTGGTAGTCCTTGTCAATTTTCACCCAAGGTAATGCCCGACGTTCGGCGCTGAGGCGGTCGCGTTCCTTGGTGAAAGCTTTTTCGTGAGACAGGTGCTGCTTACGAGCGGTAAGCCATTCTTCGCGCGACACCACCGGATGATTCTGAGTGTTCATGATGATTTCTCCTGCGGGGTTGAAACCGTCTGTTTCAGACTAGTCGTTTAACACGCTGGGAATTCGACAGACCGCCGGTCGGTTGCCGCGCGAAACGCGGCTGAACGGCTGCGGCACGCTCGGGTCACAACCTATGAACGCGCCATTAATCACGCGCACCGGAGGTTGAATCAGGATGACGACTTATAACTGGGATTTGATTGAGCGTTTGCTGCATGAAGTGCAGAACGGCGCGGGCCACAGCTTTGCGGCCAGGGCTTATGCCGAGGACTATGCGGCAGCGAAGGCGGCGGCAGGCGAGCCGATCGATAATCTGGATCATCTGAAAACCCTTGCCTGTGAATATGAACGGATGCTGCTGTTGCGCGGCTACATCGGGCCACGGGGAGAAGATGAGGGCAGCACCGGTAACAACTTCAGTCTGACCCCGCGTGGATCAAGTCTGTTGAGCATGATCGACAGCAGCATTCCCGGGAATGACCATCCACGTCAGGTGCTGGATGAGCAGGACGATGCGCTGGCTGAGGGGACGTTTGATGAAGTGGCGTCGAAGGCGCAGATAGCCTGATTTCACACAAATCCCAATGTGGGAGCGAGCAGGCTCGCTCCCACATTGGTTTTGCATTGATCTCAATTTTTCTGTGCCGCCTTCAAACACTTCAGATCATTGAAGTCTTTACGCACACCCTCGATCTTCTTCAGCAACCGTTCACGTTGCTGCGGCGTACTTTCAGCCATCAGATCAACTGCCAGCGCTCGTCCCTGTGCCTCGGTGTTGGCGTAGGCCTTTCGGTAATCCGCCGTCCATAGGCTC
The DNA here is from genome assembly GCF_044760045.1 of Pseudomonas sp. NPDC098747. Classification (NCBI taxonomy): domain Bacteria; kingdom Pseudomonadati; phylum Pseudomonadota; class Gammaproteobacteria; order Pseudomonadales; family Pseudomonadaceae; genus Pseudomonas; species Pseudomonas sp. NPDC098747. The sequence goes on from NZ_JBIWAL010000007.1 coordinate 55,293, forward strand.
TCGCGATTGATCAGAAGGGTCTCGATACGTTGTGGGAATTCGGGGCTTTTTCGCTGTGCAACCGCTGCGCTGAACTGTTTCTGCCAGTGCTCACGGTTGGCAATCCACTGAGTGTTCTGATCGCCCAACGCGTTAGTCCAAGTCACTACGCGCTGTTTTTGGCTCGGACTTAACGGGCCGAGCCAGTCGTTCAGACGTTTCTCCATGCGCTCGCCACGGTCCTTGATCTGCTCGGCCAACGGCGGTTTGACGTAATCCTGCTGGCGTTTACGCAGATCCTTGGCAAACGCGTCGTTCATCTCCGCCACCTGTTTATCGTCCAGGCCTTGCAACAACTCGATGGCCGACGGGGTTATCTCCCGCGCCGTCTCGGCAATGGCTTTTTTTGCTTCCGCGGTGCGCGCCTGAAGTGCTGCGTCAGTCACCTGATTGGTCTCGACCATCGTTTGCAGACGATCCAGCCAGTCGAGGTAGCCCGGCAATTGCGTGGTGCAATGCCAGCTTAGGTGTTCCTGGAGGCGTTCGTTGAACCAGCCTTTCTGCTCGCCGTTCATGTCCAGGTAGTCGCCGAGCGTCCACGGGATGATCACGTCGAGATTGCGATACGCCAGGCCGACGCGGCTGCAGGCCCCAAGGGCGAGGGTGCAAATCAACAGGGCAGCGATGTGTTTGAACCAGCGAGACATGGGCGATTCCTTGCGATGGCCAGCCGTAGGGTCTGATTCTCATGTGAACGCAGAATGAACCCGGCAGTTCAGCCAATCAATAGAACGCGCGTGCAGCCTTGAGTGTGACGAGGCCATCGCACTCGCTGTTATGCCCTGAATAGGCCGAGCAATCGCTGCCGCTGAGGCTGGAGTTGCTGTAGATCAGGTCGAGGTCGACGCCCATGAAGGGTCGGGATAATTTCACCGACCAATCGGTAAAACTGCTGACATAACCACCGTCCACCGCGACCGGCGAATTCAGTTGGTGGGTGGTGTATTTCATGCTGACACCAATGCCGAACGGCTGATTACCGCCAAGATCGGCAAACAGCGTGTTGTTCTGCTTATCCGGGTCGTTGCTCAGGGCGACGCCGAATCGGCTACCGAGCAAGGTCAGGCCGCCGAATAGTTCCTGGCTATCGAGGGTCTCCACGCTGGGGTAGCTGTAGTGGATCATCCCGACTTCGTAGCCGAGGGTTTGGTCGAAAGGCTGTTTAAAGCCGACGTAGGAATCGATTTCGAGGTTTTTCCCCGGCGTGATGCCCATGCTCGGTGACCATTGGCCGACGTAGAGGCCGCTGTCATGGCTCAGGTCGAGACCGCCATGGAATGAACCGACTGCCGAAGGCTTGATCAGTCCTTGAGCCATGCTGCGTGTAGGCGTGGTGCCGAGCTTGAGATCGAAGTCGCCGAGTTCCCGCTGGAAAATCTGCGCGTGCGCGGGCGAGCAAGCCAGTAGGCCTACAAGCAATAAACGGGAAGTTTTACGCATGCGTCACTCCATGAACAGCGAGCGCAGGGCATCGGACCTGCTGAAACGCTTGATCTAGACGTGTGCAAGGATACCGGCGAATGATCGGCATGGAAGGCCGTTCGTCGATTGTCAAAAATTAGAAGGGTTTTGGTTTAAAGCGAAGGGGGGTATTGTGCGGTGCCAGTCCAGACGCTTCGAAGCTCAAAGCGCCTAGGGACGGGTGTATTACCGGATATTACTTCTTGCCCAGGCTGATCTGCTTGGACGGGCCGAACGTCTGGCCGCTGACGCCTTTGGCAATTTGCTGGATCTCGCCGCCGGACTTGAGGAACAAAGCGATCTGATCGTTGATCGATTCGCTGGTTTCAACGGCTGGGGCTGGCTTTGCTTTGCTGGTGGATGCTTTTACACGCATGGCGGCCATTAACCTGTAGAAGAGTAACTCGGCCAGGCATCGTACAGGAATAACTTGACAATAGCTCGGTAAATATCCCCCGGAATAACCAACCGCCAAGGTGGATTATTCTCGGTTAAATATTCGAAATAACTCGCTAACCTACTGTTTTATTTAAGAACGTTTATGCATTACGGCGCTGTGGAGTCCTTCCGTTGGGCACCGAATCAGTCTGACGAGTGGCACCGCGTGAGTGCCCGAGCAAGGAGAATCAAGGCGTTGCGCAGATTTTCTCGGCCTCGCCGTTTTGCCGGCGAACGTTCCCGATAAAACCGGGTAGAATGCCGCCCACGTAATGAGGGTTTTGGAAATGGCTTTAGTCGGGCGCTACAACAGTTTGCAAGTGGTTAAACACACTAACTTCGGTTTATATCTGGACGGCGGTGCCGACGGCGAAATTCTTTTGCCCAACCGTTATATCCCTAAAGATATTCCCAGCGAAGATGAAGACTGGCTCAACGTTTTTGTTTATCTGGACAGCGAAGACAAACTTCTCGCTACCACGGAAAAACCGAAAGTTCAGGTCGGTGAGTTCGCCAGTTTGAAAGTTGTTGAAGTCAACAGCATCGGTGTGTTCCTCGATTGGGGCTTGCCGAAGGATCTGTTGCTGCCGTATTCCGAAGAGAAGCGTCAGATGACCGCCGGTGAGTATTGCGTGGTGCATGTCTACCTCGACAAGCACACTCGCCGCATCACCGCCACCGCGCGACTGGATCGCTACCTCGATAAAACCCCGGCCAACTACAGCCCGGGTCAGGAAGTTGATCTGCTGGTTGCCGAAGCGACCGATATGGGCTTCAAGGCAATCATCAACAACAAGCATTGGGGTTTGATTCACAAGAACGAAATCTTCAAGTTCATGCGCGCCGGCATGAGCGAAAAAGGCTTCATCAAGGAAGTGCGCGCCGACGGCAAGATCAGCCTGAGCCTGCAACCGGTTGGTCAGGAAGCGGCGAGCAGCCTGAACTCGAAGATTCTCGCCAAGTTGCGCGAGAATGACGGCAGCCTGCCAGTTAGCGACAAGAGCGATCCGGCGTTGATCAGCAGCCTGTTCGGTGTGAGCAAGGGCAACTTCAAGAAGGCCATCGGTTCGTTGTACAAGGAAGGCAAGATCGTCATTCACGCCGATCGCATTGAACTAAGCTGATCGCACATCGGCCCCATGTTGGAGCTGCCGCAGGCTGCGCCTACATTGAGGGCCGTGTGATGAAGAAAGCGCTGATTGCTTATGTTGCAACGCTGGTGACGTTTTTGTTGCTGGACGGGATATGGCTCGGCCTGTTGATGGCGCCGACCTATCGCGAACTGCTTGGTCCGTTGATGCTCGAGAAACCGCTGCTGATTCCCGCAGCGGTTTTTTATTGCCTGTATGTTTTTGGTTGCGTGATGTTTGTGGTGTTGCCGGCGTTGAACTGGCAGTGGGCAGCTCGGCGTGGTGCGCTGTTGGGACTGGTGGCGTATGGCACGTATGACCTGACCAATTGGGCGACATTGCGTGGATGGTCGGTGCAGGTGACGTTGCTGGATTGGGCTTGGGGGACGTTTGCCACGGCTGTTGCTTGTACTGTTGGTTTACTCGTGGCGAAACGACTGGTGAAGTCAGATTCCTGAATAGCGCTGATTGAACTGACGTCATCGCTGGCAAGCCAGCTCCCACAGGGTTCTGTGACAAACCAGCAGTTGTAGGCAACTCGGACATTGTGGGAGCTGGCTTGCCAGCGATTGGCGGCGCAGCCGACAGCCATTCACCCCTGACGCAGCGGACGAATTAAATGTCTCTTGCAGACGGCTTTTTCTGTCGCACTGGTTAATAATCGATGCCATAACCCTATGCCCCGGACATTGATCCGGGGTTTTGTTTTGACCAATGGATGGCTGCCATGTTGTGTGTGTTCGAGGTGTTGCGGTGATTGCCGAGCGGCGCAATGCCGACCGTTTTGCCCTGCAGGTGATGATCGGTCTGTGCCTGATCTGGGGTGTGCAGCAGGTGATGATCAAGTGGGCTGCGCCTGACATCGCGCCGGTGATGCAAGCGGCGGGGCGCTCGGGGATTTCTGCGCTGCTGGTCGGACTGCTGATCTGCTGGAAGGGCGGTTGGGATCAGGTCGGCAGCACCTGGCGCGGGGGCTTGCTGGCCGGTGCGCTGTTCGGCCTGGAGTTTTTCTTTATCTCCGAAGGCCTGCAACTGACCACCGCTGCGCACATGTCAGTGTTTCTCTACACCGCGCCGATTTTCACCGCGCTGGGTGTGCATTTTCTGTTGGCCAGTGAGCGTTTGCGACCGTTGCAGTGGCTGGGGATTTTGCTCGCTTTCATTGGTATCGCGATTGCATTTGCCGGTGGTGTGTCGTGGGACAACCTGGATCGGCGCATGCTGCTGGGCGATGCCTTCGGTGTGTTGGCCGGTGCCTGTTGGGGCGCGACCACCGTGGTGGTGCGCGCCTCGCGGCTGTCGGAAGCCCCGGTGACGTTGACCCTGTTCTATCAGTTGATCGTCGGCTTCATCGGCCTGCTGTTGATCGCGCTGTTCAGCGGCCAGATCGGCCACGTCAACCTGACCACCGTGGCGGTGGCCAGCGTGCTGTTTCAGGGGCTGGTGGTGTCGTTCTTCAGTTACCTGGTGTGGTTCTGGCTGCTGCGGCGTTATCTGGCGGCCAACCTGGCGGTGTTCTCGTTCATGACACCACTGTTCGGCGTCACCTTCGGCGTGGTGCTGCTCGGTGAGCAACTGAGCGTGAACTTCGTTATCGGCGCCGTGCTGGTGTTGCTCGGCATCACGTTCGTCAGCGCCGAGCAGTGGCTGCGTCGGCGTTTGCGCAAAGCGCTGGGCCAGTAGCCGTCGATTGCATCGCCAACGGCTCGGCGCCAATCTCAATGCGTGGATTGAAGTACAACAAGCTGTCTATCCCGCGCCTTTGGCAAAGACCCGGCAAACAGCTTGAGCCCATTGCGGCGGACTCTGTTCAATTCAGTAACAGATCATTGCGGATTTGGCCAAGCATTGCGTAGGACTTCGGACTATTATCAGTGCGAAGCGTCCTCAGAATTCCGGCCGCTCAGCACCACCCTGAAGGGGGCATGACGATGAAAGAGAAAATTCAAAACTGGCTGCATGATTTGGGTGTTGCCCTCGGCTTGATCGAACCGCCACTGCAACCGGTACCGATTCGCACGGACGACGAACAACGTCGGCGCCAGCCTCGTCGGCGGTAATGTCCCCGACTTGAAGGATCAAAAGATTCAGGATCAATAGATCGCAGCCTTTGGCAGTGCCTACAGAGAATGGTGTAGGCGCTGCCGAAGGTTGCGATTTTTTGTTTTCAATGCCGCCCGATCATTAGCAAAAACCGGCTCAAGTCATTCGTCGATCATCAATCGAATCTTTACCGGCACTTTCCTATAGGCGAAAAAAAACGGGTGTGGCAACCGACGCCACACCCGTCGAAGAAAGCATCAAGTCGTTAAATCAAGCTTAGATCGCTCTGGCCACCGTAGCGGGGCGCGGCGACAGCAGGCTGACCACCACAAAACTCACCAGACCCACAGCCAGGCTGCAGTAGATCGGTGTGTTGGCATCCAGACCGTCTTTGAACATGAACAGCAGCGCCGTGGCAAAGCCCAAGCCCATGCTGGCGATGGCGCCGGCGGTGGTTGCACGTTTCCAGAAGATCGCGCCCATCAGCGGGATCAGCATGCCGCCTACCAACAGGTTGTACGCCAGGGTCAGGGCGCTGATCACGTCGTTCACCACCAGGGCGATGCCGAGCACGACGATGCCGGTCAGCAGGGTGAACAGACGGTTGATGCGCAGGCTCGATTGTTTGCCGCCGCGCAGTTTCGGCAGCAGGTCTTCGGTCAGCGTAGTGGCAGCGGCGAGCAGGCCGGCGCTGGCGGTGGACATCATGGCCGCCAGTGCAGCAGCGATCACCAGACCACGGATACCGTCCGGTAGCGACAGTTTGACGATCGCGGCGAAGGCGTTGTTGACGTTGTCCAGATCCGGGATCAGCACATGCGCGGCCATGCCGATCAGCGCGCAGGCCAGACCGTAGAGAACGCAGTAGACGCCCGCGATGCTGCCGGCGTACTGGGCGACTTTGGCGGTCTTGACGGTGAACACCCGTTGCCAGATGTCCTGACCGATCAGGATGCCGAAGAAGTAGATCATGAAGTAGGTGATGATTGTGTCCCAACCGATGGTGGTGAAGCTGAATGCGGTCGCAGGCAGTTTCAGCACCAGTTCATCCCAACCGCCGACGCGGTACAGGCAGATCGGCAACAGGATGAACATCAGGCCAACGGTCTTGATGATGAACTGGACGATGTCGGTCAGGGTCAGCGACCACATGCCGCCGATCGCCGAGTAAATCACCACCACGCCACCGCCGACGAGTACCGAGACCCAGAATGGCAGGTCAAACAGTACTTGCAGGACGGTGCCGATCGCCAGGATCGAGGTCACGCCGATCATCAGCGCATAGGCCAGCATGATGACCGCGCTCGCTGAGCGGGCCATCGGGTTGTAGCGTTTTTCCAGGACCTGGGTGACGGTGTAGATCTTCAGTTTCAGCAGCGGTTTGGCCAGGAACAGGTTCAGCGCAATGATGCCGCAACCGAGTGCTGCGCACAGCCAGAAACCGGAAATGCCATGCACGTAACCCAGGCGCACGGTGCCGACGGTGGACGCGCCACCCAGTACGGTCGCGGCCATGGTGCCCATGTACAGGCTGGGGCCGAGGTTGCGACCGGCGACGAGAAAGTCCTCGTTGGTCTTGGCCTTGCGCATGCCGAAGTAGCCGAGCAAGAGCATGCCGGCGGCGTAGATGAGGACGACGAATAAATCCAAAGCCATGATGGCGTGTCTCCGATTGTCTTTTTTATGTGAGGCTGAATTCGAATCTTCCTGTGGGAGCGAGCTTGCTCGCGAAGGCTTCGGCACATTCAAAATTGATGTGACTGACAGATCGCTTTCGCGAGCAAGCTCGCTCCCACAGGGTTTTGTGTCTGGTCAGGCGGCTTGGCGTAACGTCGGTTTAGTCGTGGCGTTCACACCTTGACTCCGTACATCCTTCGGGCCAAACACCTCGCGCGGTTCCGGGAACAGGCGCAGCAACGTCAGGTACACCACCGAGGCCAGGCCCAGAGTCACCGGCAAACTGATGTCGATGCCGCCCGCCAACTCACCCAGTGGGCCGACGAACTGCCCCGGCAGGTTGACGAAAAACAGACCGACCGCCGCGCTCGGGATCCACGCGCCCAGACCCCACCAGTTCCAGCCGTGGGTGAACCAGTAGCGTCCGCCTTGTTCGCCGCGAGTGAACACTTGCAGGTCATCCGGGCAGTAGAAGCCGCGACGCACCACCAGGCCGATGATCATGATCACCATCCATGGCGTGGTGCAGGTGATGATGAGTACGGCGAAGGTCGACACGCTCTGCACCAGGTTCGCCGCAAAGCGACCGATGAAGATGAAGGCAATCGACAGCACGCCGATCAGCAACGTCGCCTTGACCCGCGACAGCACTCGCGGGAACACGCTGGACATGTCCAGACCGGTGCCATACAGCGACGTGGTGCCGGTGGACATGCCGCCGATTACCGCAATCAGGCATACCGGCAGGAAGAACCAGCTCGGCGACACCGCCAGCAAACCGCCGACATAGTTGTTCGCCGCGATGTAGTCCGGTGCCTTGATCGCCACGATGGTTGCGGTGGCGAGGCCGAACAGGAACGGAATCAGCGTCGCCAGTTGCGCGGCGATCACTGCGAGCATGATCCGGCCTTTGGGCGTTTCGCGGGGAATGTAGCGCGACCAGTCGCCGAGGAACGCTCCGAAGGAAATCGGGTTGCTCATGGCCACCAGTGCCGCACCGATGAACGCCGCCCAGAACCCGGCCTGACCCATGGCCACGCTGCCGGCGTACTGGCTGTCGAAGGCGGGGGCGAAGGCGAAGATGCCGAGCAGGAACAACAGGCTCGCGGCCCACACCGCAATGCGGTTGACCCACAACATGAAGCGAAAGCCGTAAATGCAAACCGTCAGCACTAATAGCGCGAACAGCCCGTAAGCCAGGCCCAGCGTCAGGTCGGTTTCCGGCAGGTCGATCAGGCGTTTGGCGCCGCCAACCAGTGCATCTCCCGAACTCCACACCGAGAGCGAGAAGAACGCGATAGCGGTCAACAACGACAGGAACGAGCCGACGATCCGCCCATGCACGCCGAAGTGTGCACCGGAAGACACGGCGTTGTTGGTGCCGTTGAGCGGGCCGAACAGGCCCATCGGCGCCAGAATCAGCGCACCGACCACCACACCCAGCACAATCGCCCAGACGCCAGCCTGAAACGACAGACCGAACAGCACCGGGAAACTGCCGAGCACGGCGGTGGCAAAGGTATTGGCGCCGCCGAAGATCAAGCGAAACAGGTCGCTGGGTCGGGCGTCACGCTCATGATCCGGGATCTGTTCGACCCCGTTTTTTTCAATGCTGTTAAGGCTTTTTTCATTGTTGTTGTTATTCATGATCTGCTCCGATCATAAGGCGCGCTCATCGTGCGTGAGCGTCACCATTGGCTAAGGGGGTGGCAGCCCTTCCGGCATTGCGGACAAATGTTCGTGGCAGGCCAGCCAATGGCCTTGTTGTTCTAGGCTCGACGCTTGTTTCTTGAAAACAATCGTCTCGCGCTCCTGGCTGAAGTGTTGCTCCCCTTGCATGCGCAGCTCGGTGGCCACGTCATGGATGAAAATCGCCACGTCACCTTGCAGGCTGACAAAAGCGTTGCTCGAAGTGCAGGAAAGCACCTCGAAGCCATCCTCGGCGCGCCAGCTGTCCCACAAGGCCTGATAGGCGTCGCGCGACAGCAGTGGCTGTTCGAGGGTGTAAAACACGAAGCTGGCATCGCTGCTGAACGCACCGAAGTAGGCTTCGCGATCGTTACGCGCAAAGGCTGAAACCAGATCGGCGGCCGCTTGCAGAACCTGATCACGTTCGTTCATGACCTGACCCTCAGCGATGGACTACGCCAGGCAGTACGCAGAGCATTTCGTACAGCAGGTTGGCGGCCAGCAGCGAGGTGTTGCCGGTGGTGTCGTAAGCGGGCGAGACTTCTACCAGATCGCAACCGATCAGGTCGAGGCCTTGGCAGCCACGAATGATCTCAATCGCCTGAATGGTCGTCAGACCACCGATTTCCGGGGTGCCGGTGCCAGGTGCCCAGGCCGGATCGATGCCGTCGATGTCGAAGCTGAGGTACACCGGACCACCGCCGACTTTCTCGCGCACTTCGGCCATCAGCGGCGCCAGCGACTTGTGCCAGCACTCTTCGGCCTGCACCACGCGGAAACCCTGATTGCGGCTCCAGTTGAAGTCATCTGCGGTGTAACCCTGGGCGCGCAAACCAATCTGCACCACGCGGTCGCAATCCAGCAGGCCCTCTTCGACGGCACGACGGAAGGTCGTGCCGTGGGCGATTTTCTCGCCGAACATGTGATCGTTGACGTCAGCGTGAGCGTCGATGTGCACCAGACCGACCTTGCCGTGCTTTTTGTGAATGGCACGCAGGATCGGCAGGGTGATGGTGTGGTCACCACCCAGGGTCATCGGAATCACGTTGTGTTCGAGAATGTTGTCGTAGGCTTCTTCGATGATGCGCACGGCGTCGAGCAGGTTGAAGGTGTTGATCGCCACGTCACCGATGTCGGCAACCGACAGCGAATCGAACGGCGCAGCACCGGTGGCCATGTTGTATGGGCGGATCATCACCGATTCGGCGCGGATGTCGCGCGGCCCGAAGCGGGTGCCGGGGCGCAGCGAAGTGCCGATGTCCAGAGGCACGCCAACGAAGGCAGCGTCCAGGCCGGCAGCAGTCGGCAAGTGGGGGAGTCGGAGCATGGTGGCGATGCCGCCGAAGCGCGGCATTTCATTGCCGCCCAGTGGTTGGTGAAGAATCTTGTCCACGGGTAGGGCCTCATCGTCTTTGTTTTATTTATGTCGGCGCACCGTTCAGCACAGGTTCGGACGCCGCTGTGGGGGCGATTCTGCGAAATGTAGTGGAGGGAAAGAATCGCTACGGGCAAATACTTAGTTCAGATTTTTCTAAACTAATGGCCAGGGGCGGGATAGACTTTGCTGGCCTTGGGTTTTGAGAACGGCTGGACATTGCTGCCCTCACCCCAGCCCTCTCCCGGAGGGAGAGGGGGCTGATCTCCATGGCTTTCAAATCAGGTATTCGACTTTTGATCACCTTGCAAACACACCTGAGTTCAACTCGTAGTTTCAGGTCGACGGAGATCCTCAAAGCACCTCGGTAGGCTCCCTCTCCCGTGGGAGAGGGCTGGGGTGAGGGGCTTTTTCCACAGACAACACAGTTGCAAAGCCCGGAGTAGACATGGCCAACGCTTTACCCGACCTGAAACTATTGCGCATCTTCGTCAGCGTCGTACGCCATCAGGGTTTCGCCAGCGCTCAGCAGGAACTCAACCTGTCGACCTCGGCGATCAGCACCTACATGAGCCAACTCGAAGCTGCGCTCGGTCTGGTGTTGTGCCATCGCGGCCGCGGTGGTTTCAGCTTGACCAGCAAAGGCGAGCTGTTTCATCAGGAAACCCTGCGCCTGCTCGCCGAACTTGAAGGTTTCGAGCAATACGCCGCCGCGCTCAAGGGCGAATTGCGCGGCACGCTCAACCTCGGGGTGATCGACTCCACCGTCAGCGACAAGGCTTTGCCGTTCGCCGAAGCCATCGGCGCCTACAGCCAGGAACACCCTGCGGTGCATTTGCATCTGTCGGTGATGAGCCCGTATGAACTGCAACTCGGCGTGCAGGACAACCGCCTCGACCTGGCCATCGGTGCGTTCTCCACGCGCATGAGCGGTCTGGTTTACATGCCGCTGTACCGCGAGCAGCACTGGTTGTATTGCAGCAGCCGTCACCCGTTGTTCAACGAGCGGCGGATTCCCGAGCAAGTCATTACTCAGCAACGCATGGTCGGTCGTGGTTATTGGAGCCAGGCAGAACTGGCGCGCCACGGTTTCAAACACAGCGCTGCCACGGTGGAAAGTATGGAGGCGCAGCTGATACTGGTGCTGTCCGGCGCCTACATCGGGTATCTGCCGGAGCACTACGCCCAGGCTTGGGCCGACAAGGGCGATTTGCGGGTTTTGTTGCCAGCGACTTTCGGCTATCAGGCGCCGTTTTCGATGATCATGCGCCGTGGTCGCAGCCGCGAACCGCTGATCCAGACTTTCCGCGATTTGCTCAAAGCTCAGCTCAATCAGGCGTAAGAACGATGTCCAGACCTCAATGTCCGCGCTGCATGCGCCCACAAACCCATTGCCTGTGCCCATTGATCCCGAGCCTCGACAGCCGCACTCGGGTGTTGCTGTTGCAGCATCCGAGCGAGGTTAATCATGCGTTGAATACTGCGCGCCTGGCAGCGCTGGGGTTGACCAATGCCGAGCTGGTTGTCGGTGAGGAATTTGAGGATTTGCCGACGCTGCTGAACCGGCCGGGGTATCGGGCGCGATTGCTGTTTCCCGCGGACGATGCGCAGCCGATGCAGGCTTATGGCGAATCCGATGAGCCGTTGTTGCTGGTGGTGCCGGACGGCACCTGGCGCAAGGCGCGCAAGATGCTGCACCTCAATCCGCTGCTGGCGGCGTTGCCACGGGTGACGCTGGCTGAGGGCGGGGTGTCGCGGTATCGGTTGCGCAAGGCACCGGGCCCCGGGGCGTTGTCGACCATCGAGGCGATTGTGCAGGCATTGCAGACGCTGGAAGCGCCGGCGTCATTCGAACCGTTGCTCAAACCGTTTGAAGCGTTGATCGAGGGGCAGATTGCAGCGATGGGGGAGGAGATTTTTCAGCGCAATCATGGCGATAGATGAGGGTTGATGGTGCTGGCCTCTTCGCGAGCAAGCTCGCTCCCACAGTGTCCGTGTCGTGTACAAACTCTGCGAACACCGCTAAAACTGTGGGAGCGAGCTTGCTCGCGAAAACGTCAGATCAATCACCTCAATTACTCGAAGCGGACTAGCGTTCGCGCATAGCCTCGGTCCGCGCCTTCAGCACAGGTTTGAGCAAGTAATCCAACACGCTTTTCTCGCCGGTAATAATGTCCACCGTCGCGACCATCCCCGGAATGATCAGCAGCGGTTTCAGATCCCCGCCCAAGTGGTTTTTGTCGGTGCGCACCTGAATCAGGTAGAAGCTGTTGCCCTTGTCGTCAGTAATCGTGTCGGCACCGATCAACTCGAGCTTGGCGCTAAGCCCGCCGTAAATCGTGTAGTCGTAAGCACTGAACTTGACCATGGCTTTCTGGCCCGGATGCAGGAACGCGACGTCTTGCGGGCGCACCTTGGCTTCGATCAGCAGGTTGTCTTCCAATGGCACGATTTCCACCATGTCGCTGCCTGGCTGGACCACGCCGCCGATGGTGTTGACCTTCATCTGCTTGATCACCCCACGCACCGGCGAGGTCACGGTGGTGCGCGTCACTCGGTCGTCGATGGCGATGCTTGATGCGGTGATTTTCGACAGGTCGGTGCGTTTCTCATTCAACTCTTTAGCGGCTTCCGAGCGGAAGGTTTGTTCTGATTCGTCGATCTTGCTGCGGATTTCGGCAATCGCCGATTCGGCCCGAGGGATCGCCAGGGTTGTCGCGCTCAGCGAGCCGCGGATCTCCACCGCACTGCGTTTGAGCCGCAGGATTTCCACTGGTGATACCGCACCGCTTTTGACCAGCGGTTCGGACATGTTCATCTCTTGTTGCAGCAAGCCGAGGCTTGAGCTGAACTGGCCTTGCTTGGAGCGAAATTCCGCCAGTTCCTGAGTCTTCTGTCGCAGTTGTTCGCTGAGAGTACGTTGCTCACTGGCCAGTCGGCGCAAGCGTTGTTCGTGCAGCGAGCGTTCGTCTTCAGCGACTTGAGGGGCCTTGGCGATCACCTCGGCGGAGAGTTTGAACGGCCGCCCTTCGGCCTCTGCCGACAGCCGTTCGACCTGCGCCGTCAGCGCATAACGGTCGGCCTCGCTTTCACCCTTGTTCGATAGAAACCGCGTGTCATCCAGACGCAGCAGGGTGTCACCCTTGCTCACTATTTGCCCCTCACGGACAAAAATCTCGGTGACGATCCCGCCCTCAAGGTTCTGGATCACCTGAACCTTGCTCGACGGAATCGCCTTGCCTTCGCCCATGGTCACTTCTTCGAGCACGGCGAACTTGGCCCAGACCACTGCGCTGATCAACAGTGCTGCCGCGAGCCACACCGTGACTCGCGACCAGCGCGGCGAATCCTGCAATGAAGCCCCGGCAGTTTCCGGCATGAACTCGACTTCGGCGCTTTTGCCGAAGCTGTCGAAGTAGCCGCGTGATTTGCTACCTGTGGAAGCAGACATGGGGCAACTCCTAGACCGCCGCCGAGCCGACGCGGCCCTTGCGCAGTGCTTCGATGACCGCTTCTTTCGGGCCGTCAGCGACGACCCGACCGTTGTCCAGCACCAGCAACCGGTCCACCAGGCTCAGCATGGAGGTGCGGTGAGTGACCAGCAGCAGTGTTTTGCCTTGCACCCAGCCATGCAGCTTCTGGCGCAGTTGGTCCTCGCTGCTGTTGTCCATGGCGCTGGTGGGTTCGTCGAGCAACATGATCGGCGGGTCGAGCAACAAGGCCCGTGCCAGCAACACGGCTTGGCGTTGCCCACCGGAAAGCAATTGCCCGCGTTCGCCCACTGGCCGGTCGAAGCCTTGCGGGTGTTGGCGCGCGAGTTCGGTGACGCCCGTCAGCTCGGCCACTTCGAGCATGCGTGAATCGCTGACATAGCGCGCACCCAGGGTGAGGTTGTCGCGAAGGCTGCCGGCCAGCAGCGGCAAATCATGGGCAACGTAGCCGATCTGCTGGCGCAGGTCAGCGACGTCCAGTTGCCGCAGGTCGAGGCCGTCGAGCAGCAACTGGCCTTCTTCGGGTTCATAGAAGCCCATGACCAACCGCGCCAAGGTACTTTTGCCGGAGCCGCTGCGGCCGATGATGCCGACCCGTTCGCCGGGTTTGAGGCTAAAACTGACGTTGCTCAGCGCCGGGGCATTCTGGCCGTTGTAGTGGAAGGTCACGCCGCTGACATCCAGTGCGCCTTGCAGTTGTGTGCGTTCCAGTGGCCGCTGTTTGCCGTCGCGTTCTTGCGGCAACGACATCAGCGCATCGGTGCTTTTCATAGTCAGTTGCGCTTGCTGATAGCGGGTAATCAGCCCGGCGATCTGCCCCAGCGGTGCGAGCACGCGACTGCCGAGCATGTAGGTGGCCACCAGTGCGCCGACGCTCAGATTGCCGGCGATGATGCTGTAGACCCCGGCTACAATCGTCGCCATCCCCGCGAACTGTTGGATGAACAACGTGCCGTTGGTGGCCAGCGCCGAGAGGTTGCGCGCATGGCTGTCGAGGCGGGTGAGGGCGCCGTGGGTGCTTTCCCATTTGTGCTGGCGCTCGCTTTCGGCGCTACAGGCCTTGAGGGTTTCCAGGCCACCGAGGGTTTCGATCAACAAGGCCTGGCGTTCGGCGCCGAGACTTAGACTTTTTTGCACGGTGTCGCGCAGGCGCACCTGAATGATCATCGCGAAAATAATCGTCAGCGGAAACGCCAGCAGCGGAATCACCACAAGCCAGCCGCCGAGCAGGCCGATCACCACCAGCATCAGCACCACAAAGGGCAGGTCGATCAGGCTGGTCAGCGTCACCGCCGTGAGAAATTCGCGCAGGCCCTGGAAGTCATGAATGCTCTGGGCAAAGCCGCCGATGGTTGCCGGCCGTGCCTTCATCGACATGCCGGTGATGCGTTCGAACAAAGTTGCGGAAAGGATTACATCGGTTTTCTTGCCGGCGGTGTCCAGCAGGTGCGCGCGCACCACTCGCAGCACCAGTTCGAACCCGGTGCCGATCAGCAGTCCGATCGACAGCACCCACAGGGTCGACGTGGCCTGATTGGGCACCACGCGGTCGTAGGTTTGCATGACGAACAGCGGCACCATCAGGCCCAGCAGGTTGATCAGGAAACTGGCAAGAAGCGCATCGCTATACAGCCATTTCGACAGCTTCAGAGTGTCGCGAAACCACGCATGCACCCGCGGCACCAGCGGCGAACGCAGGTCTTCGAGTTCATGCCGTGGCCGAGCGAACAACGCCTGGCCGCTGTAGTGTTCGCTGAGTTCTTCGCGGCTGACCCATTGCTCGCCGCCATCGGCCTCGCTGGGCAGGATCAGCGCTTTGCCGTCATCGCCAAAACGCCGCAGTACGGCGGTTCGCCCGTCGTTGAGCAACAACAGAATCGGTAGATTCAGCGGCGAAATGTCTTTCAGCTCACGGCGCAACAACCGCGCCTGTAACCCGGCCCGGGCGGCTGCGCGAGGCAACAGATCCAGGCTCAGGCGTTGTTTGTTCAGGGGCAGCCCCGCACTCAGGCTGGCGCGACTGACAGTCGCGCCATGGAGTTTGCAGAGGATCAACAGACCGTCGAGTAACGGATCATCGAAGCTCAGCCGCGGATCGACCCCGGCGCTGCCGCCTCCGGCCATGCTAGTCATATTGATCGCCCCTGGTTGTGTGCACATCGCCCTGTGTAGGAGCTGCCGCAGGCTGCGATCTTTTGATCTTGGAAAACCAACATCAAAAGATCGCAGCCTGCGGCAGCTCCTACAGGGGGCTTATTTCAGTTCTGGCAGGCGTGCTTCGTTTTTGACTTCGGCCGAGGCGATCGCATCGGCCGGCAGCACCACCCGTTGTTTGCTCAGCAACTGGCCCATGTTGGCCAGCACGCGGTACATCGAAAATTCCTCGGTGTAGCGGATTTCGGTGTAGCGACGGTTGGCGTTATAGAGCTCGTTTTCACTGTCGAGCAAGTCGAGCAGGGTGCGTTGGCCGAGGCCGAACTGATCTTGATACGCCATGCGTACACGCTTGGAGGTTTCGGCGTATTCACGGGCGGTCGGGGTTTGTTTCTTGGCGTTTTGCATGGCGTTCCAGGCCAGACGAATGTTCTCGTTGAGCTGGCGCAAAGCGTTGTTGCGGATGTCCATCGCCTGATTGATATCGTGTGCGTTCGCGGCCAGACGGGCCTTGTCGCTGCCGCCGCGGAACAGGTTGTAGTTCATCACAATGCCCACGCGCCACTCGTTGTCGTGGCCTTCATCACCTTGCACGTTGTTGTTCGCGCCGACTGCTGCTTCGGCATCGAAGCGAGGGTAGAACGGTGACTTGGCGACTTCGTATTGGCTTTCCGCCGACTGCACGTCAGCCTGGGCCGATTTCAGATACGGGTTGTTGTCGACCATGCTCTGCTGGGCTTCACGCAGCTCGGTGGGCAATTCGCCGCGAGTCGAGGCCGGGGTTTCCAGCTCATCGGGCATGCGCCCGACCACGCTGTAGAAATTGGCTTCGGCATCGGCCAGATCGACTTCAGCGGTGTCGAGGTTGTTCTGCGCCAACGCCTTACGTGCTACCGATTGGTCGGAGTCGGCGTTGCTGCCGATGCCGCGCTCGGTACGCAGGCCAATCTGATCGTTGACGCGCAAGTGCGCCTGCAAGTTGTTCGTCGCCAGGGTCACCAGTTCGCGGCGCTTGAGCACTTCGAGGTAAACCTCGATGGTGCGCAGGGCCAGATCCTGAGCAGTGCCTTGCGCGTAGTAGGCGCGCGAGTTGGACACGCCTTTGGTGCGCTCGACTTCGTTGGCAGTGTTGAATCCGTCGAAGATCATTTGCCGCATGCGCAGCTCGGACTGGGTGTAGGTGAGGATTTCGGTGTTGTGATTGCCCAAGGCCCGGGTGTTGGTGTTGTCGCTGTAGCCGCGACCGTAAGCGGCGTTCAGATCGACGGACGGATAGAAGCCGCCCTTGGCGACTTTGACCTGTTCATCAGCCGACAGGCGGGCGTCCACGCGCGACGCAAGTTCCGGGTGGGTGGCAATGGTGCTTTGAATCGCCTCGGTGAGGTTCATGGCCTGGGCTTGAGACGTGCAAGCCATGGCCAGCAAAACCGCGCTGCAGAGGGGGGTTAGAACGCGCATGGGTGCATCTCCCTGAGTCCTGATGGTGTGTTACTGTCGCCAAATATTTGACGATATTTATAGGTGTATGCGTTTCACTCTTGTAACAACAGAGCTAAGAACATCCTGAAGCGTAGCTAAGAAAAAATTTTCATAAGGCTTATGCCGAAAAAAACTTATGCGCTTTGTAAAAAGCGGCACATTGTTCAGCTCGAAAGCCTTTGTTTTATGCGCTTTAGGGAGTGCAAAAAGGCTTGAGGAAAGTTCCATTCACTTTGCGACATACGGCGAAGTACTGCTGAAGGGGAGGGACGCGTAGCGGTTGATGGGCGACATTTTTTTGTCACTCGAGTGCTTCACCACCGTTACGTAGCGTTAGTAGGTAGGTTGTCTCGATCAGGGTTCGGAAGTGCTTGATAGCACTGATGTTTCCAAATCATGCGACTCCTGCGAAACGAACTGTCGAGGGTGTGAGCGTCTCCCCGACAACCCGATTGAGCCATGGGCTGCTTCGCGAACCAGTGCTGACGGTGGTCAGCAGCGGAGGATTTCACATGGCAACGCTCATCGGCACAGTCACCAAGGTTATTGGTCAGGTTTTCGCGCAGGCAGCCGACGGAACTCGTCGTGCTCTGGTTGAGGGGGATCGCCTTTTTGCCGGCGATCAACTGATTACCGGGGCCGAAGGCGCGGTTGCCGTTCATCTGCAAAATGGCCAGGAATTGACCTTGGGTCGCGACAGTAGCCTGACCATGACCGGGCAGTTGCTGGCCGGTCAGGCCGCGCAGGTGAATGTCGCGGAGGCCGTGACCCCGAGCGACGCGCAGCTGACCGATGTCGAGCAGATCCAGAAAGCTATCGCTGCCGGTGACGACCCGAGCAAAACCGCCGAAGCGACCGCAGCAGGTCCCAATGCCCCAAGTGGTGCACCGGGTGAAGCGGGCGGCGGTCACACCTTTGTGCTGTTGACCGAAGTCGGTGGGCGAGTTGACCCGATCATCGGGTTCCCCACTGCCGGCTTCAACGGCATTCCCGAGTTTCCTGAAGAACGGCGCAACGCGCTCATCGACGACGGTGACGACACCGTCGCGCCGATTGTTCCGCCGCCACCGGTCAACAATCAGGTCACGCTCAGCGGCCTTGCGGTAGACGGTGGTGAGTTGAACCTCAACGAAGCCAATCTGCCCGACGGCTCTGCCGCCAACACCGGGGCCTTGACGCAAAGCGGCAGCTTCAGCGTATCGGCGCCGGACGGTCTGACCAGCCTCAGCGTCGGCGGCATCAACCTGATCAACGCTGGCGTGGCGGTCGGCTTCCCACAGTCGATCACCACGCAACTGGGTAACACGCTGACCATCACCGGGTACAACCCGGCGACCGGCGTGATCACCTACAGCTACACGCTCAATGGCAACGAAACCCACGCGGCCGGCGACGGCGCGAACAGCCTCAGCGAACAGTTCACCGTGATTGCCGGCGACAGCAATGGCGACACCGCGACCGGTACGCTCGACGTCAACATCAGCGATGACGTGCCTAAAGCGGTCGATGACAACAATGGCACCGCTTCAGAAACCTTGCTTACACTGACCGGCAACGTGCTGACCAACGATGATCAAGGCGCCGACCGAGTGCCGACCGGGCCCGTGACACCGGGCACGTTCACTGGCACTTACGGCACGCTGGTGCTCAACGCCAACGGCACATATACCTACACGCTCAACACCAGCGATGCCGACTTCAAAAATCTGAACGGCGGTGGCAACGGCACGGAAACCTTCGCCTACACCATCACCGATGCCGACGGCGATACCAGCACCGCGAATCTGGTTTTGCAGATCCAGAACAACGATGATCCTGTGGTCATCAACGGCTTGAACGTCGAGGGCGGCGAACTCACCGTCTACGAGAAAAACCTCAACGACGGCAGCGCGCCTGACTCCGCAGCGTTGACCCAAAACGGCACCTTCACCATCACCGCACTGGACGGCGTCACCACGCTGACCGTCGGTGGCATCGCCGTCGTCACTAACGGCGTCGCCGCAGGTTTCCCGCAATCCGTCACCACGCCGCTGGGCAGCACGCTGACCATCACCGGGTTCAACGCGACAACTGGCGTGGTCAGTTACAGCTACACCCTGGTCGATAACGAAGCGCATGCAACCGCCAACGGCGCGAACAATCTGCCTGAGCAATTCGCCGTCACCGTGGTCGATGACAACGGCACCACTGCCAATGCGACCCTTGATGTGAACATCGTCGACGACCTGCCAAACGCCGTGGACGACAGCAATGCAACCACCGCCTCGGAAGCTCAACTCACGCTGACCGGCAATGTGCTGACCAACGACGTGCAAGGCGCTGACCGAGTAGACACCGGCCCGATCACCGCCGGTACTTTCACCGGGACTTACGGCACGCTCGTGTTGAACGCCAACGGCACTTACACCTATACGCTGAACACCAGCGATGCCGATTTCAAAGCCCTGACCGGCGGCGGCAATGGCACTGAAACCTTCGCCTACACCATCACCGATGCCGACGGCGATACCAGCACCGCGAATCTGGTTTTGCAGATCCAGAACAACGATGATCCTGTGGTCATCAACGGCTTGAACGTCGAGGGCGGCGAACTCACCGTCTACGAGAAAAACCTCAGCGACGGCAGCGCGCCTGACTCCGCAGCGCTGACCCAAAACGGCACCTTCACCATCACCGCACTGGACGGCGTTACCACGCTGACCGTCGGTGGCATCGCCGTGGTCACCAACGGCGTCGCCGCAGGTTTCCCGCAATCCGTCACCACCCCACTGGGCAGTACGCTGACCATCACCGGGTTCAACGCGACGACTGGCGTGGTCAGTTACAGCTACACCCTGGTCGATAACGAAGCGCATGAAACCGCCAACGGCGCGAACAATCTGCCTGAGCAATTCGCCGTCACCGTGGTCGATGACAACGGCACTACTGCCAATGCGACCCTTGATGTGAACATCGTCGACGACTTGCCAAATGCGGTGGACGACAGCAATGCAACCACCGCCTCGGAAGCTCAACTCACGCTGACCGGCAACGTGCTGACCAACGATGTGCAAGGCGCCGACCGCGTAGCCACCGGCCCGATCACCGCAGGCACTTTCACTGGCACCTACGGCACGCTGGTGCTCAACGCCAACGGCACTTACACCTACACCCTCGACACCACTGACGCCGATTTCAAAAACCTGAACGGTGGCGGCAACGGCACAGAAACTTTTGCCTACACCATCACCGATGCCGACGGCGATACCAGCACCGCGAACCTCGTGTTGCAGATCCATAACAACGACGATCCGGTGATCATCAACGGCCTCGATGTGAACGGTGGCGAACTCACCGTCTACGAGAAAAATCTCAGCGACGGCACCAGCCCAAATACCCCGGCGCTGACCCAAAACGGCACCTTCACCATCACCGCACTGGACGGCGTCACCACGCTGACCGTCGGTGGCATCGCCGTGGTCACCAACGGCGTCGCCGCAGGTTTCCCGCAATCCGTCACTACACCGCTGGGCAGCACGCTGACCATCACCGGGTTCAACGCGACAACTGGCGTGGTCAGTTACAGCTACACCCTGGTCGATAACGAAGCGCATGCAACCGCCAACGGCGCGAACAATTTGCCTGAGCAATTCGCCGTCACCGTGGTCGATGACAACGGCACTACTGCCAATGCGACCCTTGATGTGAACATCGTCGACGACTTGCCAAATGCGGTGGACGACAGCAATGCAACCACCGCCTCGGAAGCTCAACTCACGCTGACCGGCAACGTGCTGACCAACGATGTGCAAGGTGCCGACCGCGTAGCCACCGGCCCGATCACTGCCGGTACTTTCACCGGTACCTATGGCACGCTGGTGCTCAACGCCAACGGCACTTACACCTACACCCTCGATACCACTGACGCCGATTTCAAAAACCTGAACGGCGGCGGCAACGGCACTGAAACTTTTGCCTACACCATCACCGATGCCGACGGCGATACCAGCACCGCGAACCTCGTGTTGCAGATCCACAATAACGACGATCCGGTGATCATCAACGGCCTCGATGTGAACGGTGGCGAACTCACCGTCTACGAAAAAAACCTCAGCGACGGCACCAGCCCAAATACCCCGGCGCTGACCCAGAGCGGCACCTTCACCGTGACGGCCCTCGACGGTCTGCAAACCCTTACCGTCGGCGGCATCGCCGTGGTCACCAATGGCGTGGCCGCAGGCTTCCCGCAATCGACTGTCACCCCACTGGGCAGCACGCTGACCATCACCGGGTTCAACGCAACGACTGGCGTGGTCAGCTACAGCTACACCCTCGTGGATAACGAAACCCATCCGAACGCCAATGGCGCCAACAGCATCACCGAGAACTTCAATGTCGTCGCCACGGACACCGATGGCAGCACCGCCAGCGGACAGATCAACGTCAATATCGTCGATGACCTGCCAAGCGCTTATTCCGATGCAGCGTCGGTGGCGGAGGGCGGTACCGTCAGCGGCAACGTGCTGCTTAACGACATCGGCGGCGCCGACGGCCCGGCCGTGACGGGTGCGGTGGTCGGCGTGCGCGTCGGTGCCGATACGTCGACTTCGGCCATCGGTGGCTTGAACTCGCAAATCAACGGCACCTACGGCTACCTGACCCTCGATGCCAATGGCAACGCGGTCTACCAGAGCAATCCGAATACGGTGAGTGGCCCCGGTGCGGTGGATGTATTCACCTACACCGTGCGTGATGCCGACGGCGATGAAAGCACCACCACCATCACCATCGATGTCTACAACAGCAAACTGTATGCGGTCAGCGACACCGACGTCACCGTCTACGAAAAAGCCCTGGACCTGACCAAGGACGGCGCAGATCTGGCGCCCGGCACGGTCACGGGCAGCGATCCGACCAGCACCAGCGAAACCGCGTCCGGCACCTTGGTCGGCTCGGTCAACGGTGCAGTCGGCGCGATCAGCTATGCGCTGGTTGGCAGTGCCACTGGCAACTACGGGCAGATCCTGCTCAACCCCAACGGCACCTACACCTACACCCTGACATCGCCAGCGACCACCACACCGAATGCCGATGACGGTGCCAACACCCTGACCGAAACCTTCACCTATCAGGCCACCGATTCGCTGGGCAACATCGTCACCAGCACCATCGTCGTCAGCATCGTCGATGACGTGCCGAAAGCGATGAACGACAGCAATGCAAACAGCGCCTCGGAAACCCAACTGACGCTAAGCGGCAACGTGCTGACCAACGATGTGCAAGGTGCAGACGTGGTGGCGACCGGGCCGATCACTGCCGGGACTTTCACCGGCACTTACGGCACGCTGGTGCTCAACGCCAACGGTACTTACACCTACACCCTCGACGCCACTGACGCCGACTTCAAAAATCTGCACGGCGGCGGTAACGGCACCGAGACATTCACCTACACCCTGACCGATGCCGACGGCGACACCAGCACCGCCAACCTGGTGCTGAACGTCCACAACAATGACGATCCGGTGGTGCTCAACGGCCTCGACGTCAATGGCGGCGAACTCACCGTCTACGAGAAAAACCTCAGCGACGGCACCAGCCCTAACACCCCGGCACTGACTCAGAGCGGCACCTTCACCGTGACGGCCCTCGATGGCCTGCAAACCCTCACCGTCGGCGGCATTGCCGTGGTCAGCAATGGCGTGGCTGCAGGCTTCCCGCAATCAACCGTCTCGCCACTGGGCAGCACGTTCACCATCACCGGTTACAACCCGGCCACCGGTGTGGTCAGTTACAGATACACCCTGGTCGATAACGAAACCCACCCGAACGCCAACGGTGCCAACAGCATCACCGAGAACTTCAACGTGGTGGCAACCGACACCGATGGCAGTACCGCCAGCGGTCAGATCAACGTCAACATCGTCGATGATCTGCCGACCGCCAAACCCGACACCGGCGCGGTGGCGGAGGGTGGCACGGTCAACGTCAGCGTTTTGGGCAACGACGTCAACGGTGCCGATGGCGCGGCCACGGTGATCGGCGTGCGCGCCGGCAGCAACACCGCCACCTCGGCCGTCGGCGGGCTCAACAGCAACATCAACGGCGCTTACGGTTACCTGACTCTGGACGCGGCGGGCAATGCCGTTTACCACAGCAACCCGAACTCGGTGAGCCCACCGGGCGCCACCGACACCTTCACCTACAGCATCCGCGACAGTGACGGCGACGAAAGCACCACGACCATCACCATCAACGTCGCCGACAGCAAACTCATCGCCTCGGTCGATCAGGACGTGACCGTTTACGAAAAGGCCTTGGACTTGACCAAAGACGGCCAGGACCTGGCACCCGGCACGGTCACCGGCAGCGATCCGAGCAACACCGGTGAAACCGCCAGCGGCACGCTGGTTGGCGCGGTCACCGGCGGCAGCGGCGCGCTCACTTACACCCTGGTCGGCAGCGCCACCGGCACTTATGGGCAAATCCAGCTCAACGCCGACGGCACTTACACCTACACGCTGACCTCGGCACCGAAAACTTCGCCGAACGCCAACGACGGGCCGAACACCCTGAGCGAAAGTTTCACCTACAAAGCCACCGATGCGCTGGGCAACACCACCACCAGCACCCTCGTCGTCAATATCGTCGATGACGTGCCAAAAGCCGTGACCTCGGATCGCTCGGTGACAGCGGTGGAGATCGATTCCAACCTGCTGATCGTTCTCGACATCTCCGGCAGCATGGCGGATCCCTCGGGCGTACCCGGCCTGTCGCGGCTGGCGCTGGCCAAGCAGGCGATCAGTGCCTTGCTCGACAAGTACGATGATCTGGGCGACGTCAAAGTCCAACTGGTGACCTTCAGCAGCAACGCCACCGACAGAACCGCGGTGTGGGTGGATGTCGCAACGGCGAAGACGATTCTTGCGGGGCTGACGGCTGGCGGCGGTACCAACTACGATGCTGCCGTGGCGGTGATGCAGACCGCGTTCAATACCTCGGGCAAACTCACCGGGGCGCAGAACGTCGGCTACTTCTTCTCCGACGGCAAACCCAACGAGGGCGACATCAACGCCGCCGACGAAGCCGCGCTGAAAGTCTTCCTCGATGCCAACAACATCAAGAACTACGCGATCGGCCTCGGCAGCGGCGTGAGCAACGCCAACCTCGATCCGCTGGCGTATGACGGCATCAACCACACCAACACCAACGCGGTGGTGGTCACCGATCTCAACCAGCTCAACTCGGTGCTGTCGGGCACCGTGCAGGGTGCGCCGGTCACCGGTTCGTTGCTGGGCGAGGGCGGCACGTTCGGCGCTGATGGTGGTTTCATTAAATCCATCGTGATCGACGGCACCACCTACACCTATGACCCCAAAGCCCTTGGCGGACAGGGTTCGTTGATCGCGAGCGGAGGCGTCAATCACGGCACCTTCAACACGGCGAGCAACACGTTGAGCATCGCCACCAACAACAGCGGCACGCTGGTGATCAACCTTGATACCGGCGAATACACCTACACCTCGCAGAAAACCACCGCTGTGGTGCTCACCGAAAACATCGGCTTCACCGTCAGCGACAACGACGGCGATCTGGCCAGCTCGACGCTGACCGTGAAAGTGATCCCCAACGCGCCTCCGGTGGCGATGGACGACCACGTCATCACCAACGTGCTGTCGAGCAACGTCGTGGTGCCGGGTGAGTTGTTGCTGGCCAACGACACTGATCCGAATGGCGATACCCTCAACGCGACGCCGACCAGTTTCAATACCGGTTGGGTGTCGAAAGCGGCGGATTTCACCGGCACCGGCGCGATCAGCTTCACCGGCACCAATGCCAACACGGCGGCCAACCAGAACCTGGCCAATGTACGTAATTCGTTCTCGGCGAATGCGGCAACCATGACTGCCGTGCTGGTGGTCAGCGGTTTCCTGGGCGCAGTCAGCAACTCTAATGCCAATGATGAAGACCGCATCACCGTCAACCTGCGTCAGGGTGAAACCCTCAAACTGGACCACAACCTGGCGGCGGGTAACGTCAGCATGGAGTACTCGATCAACGGCGGCAGTTGGATCGCGCTGGCGGACGGGCAAACCCTCACTGCGACGTCGACCGCGGACTACCAGATTCACATTACCAACCTCACCAACCCCATCGACAACCCCGCCAACGGCTCGGAAAACTACCAACTGACCATGACCCTCAACTACGCCGGTGCCCAAAACATCGCCCCGGACTACCACGGCACTTACACCGCCAGCGATAACCATGGCGGCAGCGACACGGCCAACGTGAGCATCAGCTATCAGGACGGCCACACCCTCACCGGCACCGCAGGCGATGACGTGCTGGTGGCGGGTACCGGCAACAACATCATCAATGCCGGCGACGGCAACGACGTACTGACCGCAGGCTCAGGCAATAACGAACTGCACGGCGGCGCGGGCAACGACTTGCTCTACAGCGGCGCGGGCAATGACTTGCTCGATGGCGGCAGCGGTACCGACACCGCGAGCTACGCCCATGCGACTGCCGCCGTCACCGTCAACCTCGGTTTGCTCGGTGCACAAAACACCTTGGGCGCCGGGACAGACACCCTGACCGGCATCGAAAACCTCATCGGCTCGAACTTCAACGACAGCCTGACCGGCGACAACAATAACAACGTCATCAATGGCGGCCTGGGCAACGACACCCTCAATGGTGGCGGCGGCGATGACTTGCTGATCGGTGGTTTAGGCAACAACACCCTGACCGGCGGGGCAGGGGCCGACACCTTCCAGTGGCTCAAGGGCAACAGCGGCCACGACCTGATCACCGACTTCACCCCCGGCACCGACAAGCTCGACCTGTCGCAACTGCTGCAAGGCGAAAACGGCACCACGTCGTCCCTCGACGACTACCTGCACTTCTCCGTCAGCGGTAGCGGCGCCTCGGTCATGACCAGCATCGATGTGAGCGCCATGGCCGGCGCCACGCCGAACCAGACGATTGATCTGGCCGGCGTCAACCTCGCCAGCCACTACGGCGTCACCCCGGGCGCAGGCGGAATGATTGCCAGCGGACACGACACGGCAACGATCATCAGCGGGATGTTGAATGATCATTCGCTGAAGGTGGATACCGTTTGATCGGCATTTGAGTCGAGCCTGAAACGACAAAACCCGCCGTCCCGAACATCGGGGCGGCGGGTTTTTTCATGCCTGCAGATATTTGTTGGCTATGGCCCCTTCGCGAGCAGGCTCGCTCTCACATCGGAACGCGATCAACTGTGGGAGCGAGCCTGCTCGCGAAAGGGCCTTAGCCGACTGGGGACTGGCGCGCGGTCAAATCCGGTCGCTGATTCGTCAGCGACCCGGAAACGATAAGTCCCATCCCCAAGGCGCACAAGCCGGCGGATACTGGCGTAGCTGTAGGCAACGACGCAAGAATCTGTGGCCGATATCAGTGTCCGCGGATTTCAATTAAACGACTTCGTTTGTTCGACGTAGGCCTTCCAGCTCGGCGAAACCTCCGACGAACGGTAGCAATACCTGTAATTTCTGACAGTAGGCAGCATGGATGAATGCGTATTGAATCAAACCAAGCCACTGCCTCTGTCAAAAACATTCACCGATACGGGCACGTAAGTTCGATTCATTGTCGCGGAGCGTTCCCCATGCTGCCCCCGGAACAGTCGGAAAAGCACAAAAGCAGGATCATTGATCAACGCAAAGATGAGCCATTGCCTCTTCCCACTGTGCCGGACATTCTCAAAGACGAAAGTGGCACTGAGAGCCCGGAAGGCCTTTTGTCGCGGACGGCATTAAGCAACGATCTTCAATTGGTGGTGCCGGCCTGGGAATTCTCCACCGACCCTGATTTCATTGCCGATATCATTACCGTGGGATGGCGGCCATTCGGGCTGCCTTTTCAAGCGGTGGCTACTTTCCCGTTTTATGTTCCGATCGTGCCGGGGGACAAGATCGTCAGCGTTCCGCGCGACAGACTCCAGCACGGAATTTACGACCTCTCCTATAGCCTGGATATAGGGGGTAATACACAAGAATCAGAGATTAAACGCGTTACGGTCGACCGATCGCCTCCCAACGATGGTCAGCAGCCAGCGGCGATGGAAATGCTGGATGTGGTTGGAGACATTACCGATGACTATTTGATTGAACATGGGCAAGTACGATTTCAGATCCATTTGTATATCGAACCAAAGGCCCGCGATCACGCAATCTATTTCTGGACGGACAGCGATAGACCCTCTGAAACGGAAACCGAAATACGCGAACAGGAATTCAGTCAAGAAGATATCGACAACAACCAACTGATCATCACGATGTATGAGCGGGATATTCGTGATCGTGGGGACGGCCCACGTTATATCTATTACCGATTGAGGGACTGGGCTGGCAACAAGGGCCCGCGTTCTGAACTGTTGCCGGTGATTGTCAACCTGTTACCCGGCCCCGGCAGTTTGAAACCGCCTCGGATTCCGCTTTCGAGTCGCGGCCTGATCGACCGCCAGCATGCCCGGGAAGGCGCTGTGAACCAAAGAGCGGTGACGATTGAGATCGATGCCTATGACAATCCCGCCAATGACCAGGAGATAATGATCGACTGGGACGGAACACCATTGCCGCCATTGCCGGTCGACGTCTCCAAATTTCCGCTTGAGGCACACGTGCCTTGGTCTGCTCTCAGGGCCAAAGGCGTGGGGCCATTGACGGCCTCCGTCACTTATCGGGTCAGACGTCCCGGTTCCAGCACACCGCGCTCTCTGGAAACGCGCGTGCCGGTGAACCTGACTGTGGCGGGGCAGGATCACATCAATGCCCCGGCATTGTTAAACACCACGCTGGTCAAGCTTGAGATATTCGGCGCCAATTCGAACACTTTGAATACCTTGACGAGCGACGATTTCGACAAGCCCGCCTCAGCGTTTCTCACCTTGTTTGACAACCCTTTGCCGGGACAAACCATCGAGTTGTATTGGGGCGCAGTCATGACGCCCGTGGCGCAATACATCGTCCAGACCGGCGATGTGGCGGGGCAAAGGGTGCGTTTGAGTATTCCCTGGTCGGTGATTGATCAGGACCGGGAAAATCCGAAGCTTGCGGTTTATTACACCACCAGCAACAACGTCAACTTGCAACAGGCGTCCGCAACGCTGGTTGATGTAAAGATTGTAGTGATCGAAAACCTCAAAGAGCCCTCATTTCCGCATGCGACCAAGTTCGGTGTTCTCGATTGTTGCGCATGCCCGAGACTTTGGAGTGGCGTGTGGGTGAAGATTGAAGGGAACGCCGCCTTCGACGAGAAAGACGTAGTGACATTGCACTGGCAGGGTAGCGAAGGCTTGAACGGAACCTCGCCCATTCCTGGTGTTGTGGATGAGTTCTCGACAACATTGAGCGCGGAGCAGGCGCGCGAAGGATTCGTAGTGCACGTGGCTGATTATGAAAAGTTGATTGCGCCCATGATTAACAATGGCTCTGCACTTTGTCATTACACCCTGAGAAAGTTTAAGGGTGGCATAGGACAATCAAAGCGAGACTTCGTTGTTATCAATAGAACCATGCCGAGCGGTGCTGTGTGCTCTCCGACCCACGAAACATGTGCGCAGCCTTGCGATAAGTAGCTGCGTTTCACTGGCTGATGGTTAGAAGCGTTTTTAACTGAGCACGACTGTGCTTGGAGTGTGCTGCGTTTTCCACGCTTAGTTTAATGCTGTTGTGTGGTTGTAGTTCTGAAACACGTTGAACGTAGTTGTTAATGCGGAAGGTCGTCCAGCGTTGATGCAATTGCGTGGGCGTACATTGTTATAACTCGGGCAAGTAAAGCCCTGTTTGCTTGATAGGAGATGGAAAATGACCAAGCATGAAAAGTTGACCCTGGCAGAAAAAAGTCGGTTGGATTATGAAAAACTGCGCTCCTCGGCGCGCGCCGCGGAACCCGCTCCCAAGCCTTCCGTCCCGACAATACATCCTGATAATCCTTTGCTGCCAGCCACCGCCGATGACGAGGGAAATCAAGTGCCGGCTATCCTTCAAGGCTTTCCACTCAAGATGATGGTACCAGGGCCACCGCAAGGGAACATCTTGCCCCCTACTGAAGGATATATTCAGTTGACCTGGAAGGGGTCAAGGCTGCCGAGCCCAATTCATCGATACACTACACCTGTGGATCCAGCTGATTTCATCGAGATGATTCTTCCGGGAAATCTGACCAGTGAACCCGGAAAACATGAACTGGGCTATTTCATCGATCAAGGCGGTAATGAATCGGACTCGGTTGCGCTGCAAATCAATGTCGATGCAACGAGTCCCACGCCGATACTCGAAGTTATAGTACCCCCAGAAGTGGAACGTGACGGCATTACTAAAAAATATCTTGATGCTCATGGTTCTATCCCCGTAACTGTTCCAGAGTACGGGGGGGCAAAGATAGGAGATGTTGTGAGAGTCTATATCGGTACATCGTTACCGTTGCCAACTCCAGTAGGAGTATTTACTCGTGAGGACCTGAGTGTTCCAATCGTGGTCCAATTGAGAGAAGCCATGTTGAATGGCGAAGAAGGCGTCAGAGCCCTCTATTACCAACTGGTGGATCGCAAGGGTAACGAAAGTCGCAATTCTCCATACAAGCGGCTGAATGTCACACTGACTGATCCTCCCGAAGATTTGGTGCCGCCGGATATTCCTCTCTACAACGATAATTTGATTGATCTGGCCGATGCTCAACAACCGGTAGGTGTAGGCCTTCAAGATGAATACACCAACTACCTGCCCGGAGATCAGTTGGTGGTGACTTGGGAGGGGCTGCGGCAAGCACCTGCGGAAATCACCAGCTTTCCGTTTTATGTCAATGTGCCATTCCGCGATGTGTTCAACTTTAATGGAGACGTAAAAGAGGTCGACGTCGGTTACCAGATAAAACGCGGTATTATTCATCATCCTCTTATCCCGATTACAGTTCCCGTAAATGTGGATTTGCGCAAACCAGGCGCGCCTGTCGACCCTGATAAACCCGGTAATCCAAACCCTGATCTGGATGTGGTAACCGTTCAAGGAAGTGGGGGGAATGGTCCAAACCAGCTCAGAGCAAGCGATATTGACCAAAAGGTCGCTGTCACGGCGCCGATCTATACCGGCGCCAAAGACGGTGATGTAGTGACGCTCTTCTGGATGGGGGTGGAAGTGTCAGCGGCGGAGGGTGGTGTTATCGATATTACTATGCCTATGACGGAGCTTTCGTGGGAGCTCGAATGGAGCGTCATTGACGCGGGGGGTAACGGTAATCCAATTCCTGTCAACTATAAGATCACTCATCCTGCCATCAACGATAATAAGGATATTTCCAGACCGGAGAGTGTTGATGTACTTTTTCAGCCAGCATTAATACCGGACGTGAAGTTCATCCATCTGCATGCGATTTATCGAGAATGGCTGTTCTGCGGCTCACTACGGACAGATTCAGTGGCGGGGCGGCATTTCGAAGTCTTGGTGGCGGGAGGCCAAGATCAATTGGCCAATCAAGTTCTGAAGTTCGAATATCAAGGCTATTCCGACAGCGACGGCTCTAATACTAAAGACGATACCCATTTGGTAGTTGAATATACGCCGAGCATCGCAGAAGCAACTGACGGCTTTATAGTCAAGATTCCTTATGACGGTGCGTTGAAGACTACGGCGAATGGATGGGGTGGCATCCAGTACTCAGCGATCATTGATGGGCATCTAACCAAGTCCGTTCGACATTTGGTGAGGGTATATCTGATTCCTTCAGGAGGGGGGGATACTTGCCCGTTGTAGAACAGCAGTTATGAGGTGTAACTGAGGGTGCCAACGGCACCCTCAGTCTATTGACATTCACACGCCGATTTTCTATCCGAAAAACATTCTCCAGTGCTTGTCAGACTTTTAACCAACAAAACTAGGAAAAGTCCTACGCCTGGTGAGACTCGGTGCAAGTATCGTCCACGGCCATATTTCTTCCTCTGGCTTCAAACCGACTGCTCGAGGATCCCGTCAAGGAGCGTAGTGATGAAAAACCACCTGAGATTGAGATACACAGAGGCCTGTAGTGAGCATTTCCGAATGCTGGTAGTCATACCGGCATTTTTTGTTTTCGGCTTACCCGCGTCTGCCGCTGTTATTGTCGGTAACGGCACCACACTTGATGTGGACTCAACAGCTGAGTCCACTGATTATCTGGTGCGCGACAATAGCGTGCTTAATCTGACGGGTGCCGTCTCCAACACGATCAATGTTACCGGCAGGTCGTCGCTGAACATCAATGGCGCCACAGTGATCGCCAACACTGGTCTTGGAGGTATTTCCATCAGTAGCAGCCGTGGGAATATCAATAACGCCGTGGTTACCAGTGACACGGTGGGGCTGAGCGTCAATAGAAACCTTTCTTCGTCACAAGGTTCGACAGTGATCGCCACCGATAGCCAATTCAAGGGAGGGAGGTCTGGCATTCAAATTACTGGCACAAGCGCCCTCACGCTGGTCAATAGCGAGGTGACGGGGACGGCCGCCAATAGCGTCGGTTTGCTTATGATTGGCGGTGAGGTGCGGGCGACAGCAGGTACTCTAATCAGCGGTGATGTTGCAGGTGTTCGGTTGGTCAATGACCCGTCCACATCAAGCGATACTCTACTGGTGCTGGATAACGCCAGCGTGGAGGGCCGCAACGGTGCAGCAATCTTGTTGGAAAGAGGCATCAACGCCAGTATTGAAGTCTTGAACAATTCAACCTTGCAAGGGAGCGCCGACCGCCTGATATCGGTGGAGGGCGCTTCCACTGCTGCTGTAAAAGTTGCCAACAGTACGTTGGACGGTAACGTCACCGTCAGCGACAACAGCACTGCCAATCTCACCTTCGACCGCGGTCAGATGAACGGTGAGGTACTGGTTGATAGCAGTTCGACAGCCAACGTAACCCTGCGAAATCATTCACAGTTCACTGGTCGCCTCGACAATGTTGACAGCCTCATCCTGGATAGTTCTTCACAGTTCACCGGTGATCTGGACAATGTCGACAACGTCACTCTGGACAATTATTCACAGTTCGCTGGTCGTCTGGACAATGTCGGCAGCGTCACCCTGCAAAATCGTTCAGAGCTAACCGGTGACCTGGAAAATGTCGACAGCGTCATCCTGAAAAATCATTCAGGGCTCACCGGTCACCTGAACAATGTCGACAGCGTCACCCTGCAAGATCATTCACAGCTCACCGGTCGCCTGGACAAGGTCCGCAGCGTCAACATCAGCAGCAACTCGAACTGGACGATGACCGCCAACGATTCGATCGGTGCCTTGAGCCTGGATGGCGGCAGTGTCACTTTTGGCGCCGCGGATGGGCCCACTACCTATTACCGACTGAACGTCGGCACGCTATCGGGCAACGGCACATTTGTCATGAAAGGCGATTTTGCCAGCGGTGAGCGTGACTTCCTGAATGTGACGGGCGCTTCGGCGGGCGACTTTGGTCTCGCAGTGGCCGCGTCGGGGCTGGATGCAGCCTCGCCACAGCAATTGATACTGGCGCGTACCGCCACGATCGACGCGGCGCAGTTTGCCTTGGCGGGCGACGGTGTTGTAGACGTCGGTACCTGGTCTTACAGCCTGTCCAGCAGAGAGAATGGGGAGGGCGGCAAGGATTGGTTTCTGGATCCGGCCACCGAAGTGATCAGCCCGGGTGCGAGTTCCATACTGGCGCTGTTCAACACCGCACCCACCGTGTGGTACGGCGAGTTGAGCAACTTACGCAGCCGTATGGGCGAGTTGCGTCTCAACGGTGGCGAGGCGGGCGGCTGGATCCGCACCTACGGCAATAAATACAACGTGGCGGCTGGGTCGGGTGTGGGCTATCAGCAACAGCAGCAGGGGTTGTCCCTTGGCGCTGACGCCCGGGTGGGTGAAAGTCAGGTGTTGGTCGGGGTTCTGGCGGGGACGAGCAAGTCCGATTTGGACTTGGACCGTGGCACTTCGGGCACAGTGAAAAGCTACTACGTCGGCCCGTATGTCACCTGGCTCGACAGCGAGACTGGTTACTACTTCGATGGCGTGCTCAAGTTCAACCGGTTTCGCAATGAGTCCAAGGTCAATCTCAGCGATGGCAGCCGCACCAAGGGCGATTATGACAACTGGGGTGTTGGCGCATCCGCTGAGTTCGGTCGCCACATCAAACTGGCTGACGACTACTTCATCGAGCCGTTCACGCAATTGTCGGCAGTGCAGATTCAGGGCAAGCAATACACCCTTGATAACGACATGGACGCCGATGGCGATCGCATGCGTTCGTTGGTCGCCAAGGCGGGGGCCACTGTCGGGCGCAACTTCGCGTTCAATGATGGCGCCATCGCCCAGCCATACCTGCGTGCGGCAGTGGCACATGAGTTTGCGTCGAACAACGAAGTGAAGGTCAACGACAATGTGTTCAACAACGATTTGTCAGGCTCTCGTGCCGAGTTTGGTGCGGGGGTGGCGGTCGCCCTGTCCGCAAAGTGGCAAGTGCATGCAGACTTTGATTATTCCAAGGGTGAGCATATTGAACAGCCTTGGGGGGCGAATGTGGGGGTGAGGTTTAGTTGGTGAGGTGCAGTTAAAGGAATAGTGTGCTGGTCTGTGACAATAAAAACCAACTTGTTATGCTAAAAAACCGCTGCTCCTTACCCGAGCAGCGTTTTTTTTGTGTTACTTAAGTGCGCCTGATACCAAATCCATTGGCGGTACCGCCTCCGAACCCGAAATCAAGGCGCGTGTCTGTCGCGCCGTCTCTCGGGCGAATTACATAGCGATATTTAAAGCCCGATCGGTCGGATGCCCAGTTCCAGTCATTGGACGTTATAGCGCCCCGATAGTTGTTCATAAAGGCTCTCCATTCTGCCAACGAGGGAATTCTTCCTCCCATGCTTGCTGCTTGATTGGCGCAACTGGTGTAAGTGCCAAAGATGCCGGTGCCGAAGAGCATTTCTACGTTTGAGGTTGTGGCGGTATAGCTGGCTCTCTGATTCGCCGCGTCCGAAACGGTAATGGTCGCAGTGCCATTACCTTTTGAAATTACGCGACCGGTTGTCGAGTTCACTTCAGCGATATTGTCCCTGTCGGATTGGTAACGGTATGGAAGAACGCCACCGTTGGCCGATCTGTCGCCAAAGGCTCCTGGGGGCGGGTTGGTTGGTGTGCTGCCATCCCTGAAATGCCAGGCATTCAAGTGCATTGGCGCATTGTTGATAGTCAGCGGCGGTATCGGCGATATCACCCGAAAGGAACGCACCGTCGAACTCTGCCCGGTGGACACCGCTCTCGCAAACACCGCGTGGCTGCCGACGCTGACTGGCAGCGTTGCGGTCCAAGCGCTTCCCACGGCGGTAACTGTCAGTTTGTAGCCATTGTTGTCATAAATTTGTACCTGTCGGTTAGGTGTTACAGCGCCGCGCAAGGTCACCGAGGTTCGATTGGTCTCGCCGTTATTGGGGACTTCGACGAGGCCATCGTGTACCGGCGTCAGTGTCGGTGCGATGTGTGCGGCGACGGTAAAGTTTCTTGCACCGCTTTCCACTGGCAGCACCTCGTACAGCGCCTTGGCTGTGAGGCTGTGTGAGGTCAGCGCCAGACCGCTGACAGACGCCTCCCATGTTTTATCGGCCTTGACGGTCACAGGCGCGCCAACCGGCGAACCTTTGTTGAACAGCTGAATCTGTTCTCGCGGAGTCGCGGTGCCTTGCACTTTCACCGAAGTGTCATAGGTCGTGCCGTTGTGGGCGACCGGTCCGACCGCGTCAGTGACGGAGGTGATAGTCGGCGCAATATGCGCCGCAACAGTAAAGACCCTGGGGGGCGCCGACACCGGATTACTGCCGTACTCAGCGCGGGCGACCAGGCGATAAACCTTCAATGACAGGTCGGTCATCTGATAGGTCCAATTGCCGCTCGCCTCGATTTTCACTGTGTCGATTGGCGTTCCGGCATCAAGCAGGGTGATCGTTTCATTTGGGCTCGCCTTGCCGGTCAACGTCACCGCGCGGTAGTAGGTCGTGCCGTTCATATCGACTTCACTGCGGATATCAGTGACTCGCGAGATCGTTGGTGTAACGGCCAGCGCCACGACGAACGTCCGAGCGGGACTCGATGGCGGGTCGACGTCGTACTTGGCCGATGCGACCACGCTGTAGGTTCTCACTCGCAGATTATTGATGCGGTGCTGCCAACGGCCGTCATCATCGACATCGAGGGTGACAAGGGGGGCACTGCTTTCGGATACCTGAATCTGCAGGTTTGGCGTCGCAATACCCTCGATCAGCACACTGTTATCGTAAGTCGTCCCCCCATGAGCAACCTGGCTACGGGAGTCGCTCACCGAGAGGATTTCCGGCGTCTGGGTGAATTTGACCGTGAAGGTTCGAGGGCCGCTGAACAGCGGATCGGCGTCGTACAGCGCCTTGGCCGTGATGCGGTAATCCTTCTCGGTGAGGATGCCGATCTTCAGGCTCCATCGGCTGTCCACGCCGACCACCGCAGACCCCAACGACGCCGAACCGCCATCAAACAATTCGATGGTTTCCCCGCGCGTGGCGGTGCCGCTGACGGTGACATGGTCGTCGCGGGTTTTGCCGCCGTCGACGACATCACCGCGTGTGTCGCGCACCCCGTCGATGATCGGCGTTACATAGTCGTATCGGGTTCTGACAGTCAGATTAAGCACCGGAAATACGCAAGCGCTGTCCTCTGAAAGGTCATTGTCGAACGCCACCTTGCAGATCACCGTCGCCTCTGAGGAATGGCCCAACTTGAGCAACTCGCTTCGCCGCAATGTTTCGTTGAGTCCGTTTTTGACTTGCGCCGAGGTGATCTCCCTGCCGTCGAGAATCTTGATGGTGTAGGGAGCGCCTGCCATGGTCTTGCCCATTAGCAGCAACCAGAGGCGCTGCTTGAGCGCGATGAATGGCCATCGTTTGACCAGTACTCTTGGGTCGCCACTGAACATCATCAAGTCCAGGACTGAGTTCAATGCCTGCGGCACCTCGGGGCGCGGCAGGTCTTTCTCGGGATCCTGAAAGCTCAGCACCCGCAGGGTCAATGATTGCGACTCGGTCGCTTTGCCGTAGCGGTTCACCAGATAGTCGACGGTTACCGCATTATTGATATTCGGACCTACTACTGAAGGAGGCAGGTGGAACAGCACCGTCCCGCTCGCGTGCCCCGGTTTGACCAGGTCTACAGATGTGCCTGGACCGGGTTTCCCGATCCATCGCAGGTTGGCGGTGTCGAGCACCGCGTCCATGCTGGCATAACTCACCTGCACGTCTACACCGTTCAGGGCTTTCATGGGGTCGAGCAAACCGTCGCGGGCTTGCTCGACGATCGGTGGCGGCAGATCCCCGACCAGTTACCCGATCATCAGATTCAACGTCTCCGAATGGCTGAACAAGCCAGTGTCGGCGTGTTTGATCCAGCTAATAACCTGGACCCTTTGCCCGATGTTGATTGTCACGAACCGTGCATCCACCCTGAATCGAACGGGGCGGCCTGCAGTAACGGTAGTAATCGGCACCCAGTCGCTGGTGCTTCCAAAAGGGTGCTCCGCACGCCAGCCGTAGTAGACGATGTCACCGCTTTCGGTTTTATGATTGATCAGCACGTGGACGTTATCGAACACCCGTGAGGGATCCAGCACATCCGGCGGATCGGCCTCCTCGACCACCGGCATCGGCAGCGTGGCGCGGATTTTCTCGACCTTGACCAGCAACCGCTCTGATTCACTGACGCCGTAGAGCGACAATGTGTCGTTGGATACCCGGTAGGAAAGATCGAGTTTGGCCAGAGGGCTGATGTGCTCGGCGCCAATGTAAAACGTGATCAGCCCTGCCTTGGCGTCGTTCTCGCTGACGACGTGCTCTTCCTCGTATACATAAGGTTGACCACCGGGCCGGGTGCCCAGCCAGAACAGGTTGTTCACATCGCCATTGGCCATGCCGGGATAACGCACCTCGACCGTTGCGTAGGGTTCGTCGGATTGCAGCGTGTCGCCGCGAAGTTCGCGAATGGTCGGCTCGGGCAGCATCACAACGTCACCCACCACTCGGGCAAAGGTGCGTTTGGATGAAAGCGGTGGCTCGCCATTCTTTTTCGTCAGCACACACGAAGCATCCGCCAGGCCCATGGCGATGGCTCTTATCAGCTCATAGGGCACGTTCAATTCCAGAATGCTCGGAATACTGACGACGGTTCTGGACTCGGAATGTATCAATGGCTTGCCGGTGTGGGGCGTGCCGATGAAGGACAAGGTCACGGTGTCTCCGAGAGTGAAATCCTTGCTCTGCACATGAACCTGAACCGTGACGTCCTGTTTGTTCAGATCCCTGATGGTAATGATGCCGTTGATCGATTCTTTGATAACGGGCGCTTCCAGGCGCCAGCCCCCGGCATCCACGCGCACGCGCGTGCTTTGCGAACGCCGGACCGCCCAGTTCCAGACCACATCGTGAATGTCATAGCGCAATACCAGCGCGCCACTGTCTCCCCCGGCCAGAATGGCTGCCTGGTCGGCGATCATCGCAATGGGGATTTTTCTATCTACCTCATCCTGCGTCACGGTATGGGCCGCAAGAATGTTGTTGGCGCTCCCCCAATGCACCAGGATCTCGTCACCCACTGCCATTTCCGGGTAGAACGGAATGGTCAAGGGCACGCCTTTTTTCGCCCACTCGGCATCGATACCTTGCTGCACGACTTCTTCGGGTAACTGCACCGGATGCAGCTCGGAATGGCCGTCCGGCAGATGCGGCGCCTTGTCGCGGCCGCCGGGTTGATTGAGTTTGACCCGTAATCGTAATGCCACCGAAGGGTCATCGGGCGTTGTTTCGCCAGCACGCAGCAACTGGTAATAACAGGTTTCGACCCAGCCTGGCTTGGCGAGCGCCGCAGGCAAATAGAAGAACAACGCTTTGTTGACTTCCCAAAGTTCTACCACTTTGATGAAGACCTCTTCGGCGCCCCAGTAAATGAAGTGCTTGTCGCCCTCGCGCATGCCGATATACGGATTGATCACACACAACATGCCCGCAGGGTTGTCTGTGACCACTGCGATATTGATGCCTCCATCCCCCTCTTCAATGGGGCGAACCATGCCTGCGATCAGCAGGGGACGAAGCGCGAGCATCTCGTTGTCGTCGAAGCGGGGGAACAGGTAAAGGCACCTGGATGGCATGTTGCGACTCCTGTAGAGCGGCGGCGGTTTCAGGTGGGGTAGATTTGATTGATTAAACCTTTGCATAGGGAGTCGCGCACCTGTCAGATCTGACAGGTGTGTGATGTTTTCCGATGAATGGTGGGGCGCGTGCGGGGGGCGGTTGGAGAGTGACTCAATGCTTGCGCAGAGTTTTTTGCCGCAAAATGTAGACCGTGACAAACACCGCGCTGGTCAACATGAATCCTCGCGCCCACGGCAGTGGCACCAGATAGCAAGAGAACAGAATGCTCGCCCACATCAGGCCGATCGCGTAGACCTTGCCCTTGAGTGGAATGCCGTTGCCATCGAGATAATCGCGAATCCATGGCCCGAGCCGGGGATGCTCGACCAGCCAACGATAGAAACGCGGAGAACTGCGGGCGAAACACGCCGCCGCGAGTAGCAGAAAGGGGGTGGTGGGCAAAACGGGGAGAAAAATCCCGATCACCCCCAATGCCACGCTGAGCCAGCCGATGGCCAGCAGCAAGTAGCGCAACATCAGGGGGCGGTTGCCTATGGGGTTGTCCATAGGCAGGATCTTAGTGGTGACGTGGCTTGAGGATCGCCGGTTTTTCGTCTGGCGCCTGGCACAGCAGATACAGCGCAGTCAGGGCTTCCGGGATCTGCACAATCATGTCGTCCATCAGATTGGCGTCACTGGCGATGTCTTCGAACTCTGGCTGCTCGTCGAACAGGCCCGAACCGACCATGATCGGCAGGAGCATTTCGCTGACTTCTTCTTCGGCGGTTTCAAACCAGGCCGCTTCACGCAGGAACACGCCTTCCATGAAGCCGATGCACCAGCCGCGCAATTCCGAATCGTCCGGGTCTTCGCCCAGATCCAGCTCGCACGGCAGTTCGAATTCTTCGTCGGACGCCAGTTGACGGGCGATGTGCGCTTTGAGGCCGATCAGAGTGGCTTCGATCTCGGCACGCTGAGCTTCGTCGCTGTAATGCGGCTCTTCGGCGAACAGGGCGTCGATCCATTCACGCTCTGACACGTCTTCGGAGCAGATCGACAGCGCGGTCAGGTAACCGTGGGCGGCCACGTAATCCAGCGCCTCGTCGTGCAGCTCGTCGGCGTCGAGGAAGACTTGCAGGCGGGTCAGTTGCTCAGCGAAGGACATTACGTTGCTACCTTGGGAATCAATAATGCGGGAATTCTAGGCCTTCTTGCGCGCTCAAGCCAGCCGCATGGCAGATTTGCCACGATTGTCCGGCTGTATTTTGACCCTGTGGGAGCGAGCTTGCTCGTGAAGGCGTTGTATCAGCGCACCGATGTGCTGACTGGCATATCGCATTCGCGAGCAAGCTCGCTCCCACAGGATATTCGTATGGCCGATGAACGGAGTCTTCTCAGCGGCACCCTGCGCAGGGGAGGGCTCGGGTATACTGCCGCGTTTTGCGATCCCTGCCCGCATTGCGGTTGTCGTGCAATGCGTTCTTACGTTTTGTTTAAGCGGCCCTGGCTGTTCTGAACCAGCCTGAGCAGGGATGTATCGGTAGATTTTTGGAGTTTTTATGCTCGAACAGGCTCAACGCGTCCTCAAGGATATCTTCGGCTACGACAGTTTTCGTGGCCGTCAGGGTGCAATCATTGAGCGCGTGGCCAGCGGCGGTGACGCGCTGGTACTGATGCCTACCGGTGGCGGCAAGTCCCTGTGCTTCCAAGTGCCGGCGCTGTTGCGCGATGGCCTGGCGGTGGTGGTGTCGCCGTTGATCGCCTTGATGGACGATCAGGTCGCCACCCTCGAAGAACTGGGCGTGGCGGCTGCCGCGTTGAACTCCACGCTGAGCGCCGAACAGCAGCGTGATCTGGCGACGCGGATC
Source organism: Pseudomonas sp. NPDC098747 (assembly GCF_044760045.1). Lineage (NCBI taxonomy): Bacteria > Pseudomonadati > Pseudomonadota > Gammaproteobacteria > Pseudomonadales > Pseudomonadaceae > Pseudomonas > Pseudomonas sp. NPDC098747. Next base: position 95,306 of record NZ_JBIWAL010000007.1, read on the forward strand.
AAGCGCGGTGAAGTGAAGATGCTTTATCTGGCGCCCGAGCGTCTGGTGCAGCCGCGCATGTTGTCCTTCCTGCAAAGTCTGGACATTGCCCTGTTCGCCATCGACGAAGCGCACTGCGTATCGCAATGGGGCCACGACTTCCGTCGCGAGTATCTGCAACTCGGGCAACTGGCCGAGTTGTTCCCGAATGTGCCGCGCATCGCGCTGACTGCCACCGCCGACAAACGTACCCGCGAAGAAATCGTCGAACGCCTGCACCTGCAGAACGCCGAGCGCTTCCTGTCGAGCTTCGACCGACCGAACATTTTCTACCGCATTGTGCCCAAGGAGCAGCCGCGCAAGCAGTTGCTGGCGTTTCTTGCCGAGCGGCGCAGCGATGCTGGCATCGTCTATTGCCTGTCGCGCAAGAAAGTTGAAGAAGTCGCGACATTCCTTAGCGAGCAAGGCTTCCCGGCGCTGCCGTATCACGCCGGTCTGCCCAACGAGCTGCGCGCCTTCAACCAGAAGCGCTTCCTCAACGAGGAAGGCCTGATCATGGTCGCCACCGTGGCGTTCGGCATGGGCATCGACAAGCCCAACGTGCGTTTTGTTGCCCACCTCGATCTGCCGAAGTCCCTTGAGGCGTATTACCAGGAAACCGGGCGCGGTGGTCGTGACGGTCTGCCGGCGGATGCGTGGATGGCCTACGGTCTGCAAGACGTGGTGATGCTCAAACAACTGCTGCAAAACTCTGAAGGCGACGAGCGCCACAAGCGTCTGGAGCAGCACAAGCTCGACGCGATGCTCTCGCTCTGCGAAGAAACCCGTTGCCGTCGTCAGACGCTGCTGGCGTATTTCGATGAGGAGATGGCCGAACCTTGTGGTCATTGCGACAACTGCGTCGACGGCGTGCAGACCTGGGACGCCACCGAGCCTGCACGTCAGGCGTTGTCAGCGATCTTTCGCACCGGTCAGCGTTATGGCGTCGGCCATCTGGTCGATGTGCTGCTGGGCAAGGACAACGAAAAGGTTCGCAGTTTCGGTCATCAGCATCTTTCCGTGTACGGAGTCGGCAAGGCGCTAAGCGAGAGCGAATGGCGCTCGCTGTTCCGTCAGTTGGTGGCGCGCGGGCTGGCCGATGTCGATCACGAAGGCTATGGCGGCTTGCGTTTGAGCGACACCTGCCGGCCACTGCTCAAGGGCGAAGTGACGCTTGAGCTGCGCCGCGACCTCAAACCGCAAGTCACCGCCAAGAGCGGCAGCAAGAGCCCGGCCAGCCAATTGGTGCGCGGCGAAGAGCGCGAGCAGTGGGAAGCCCTGCGTGCGTTGCGGCGTAAACTGGCCGAAGAACACGGCGTGCCGCCGTACGTCATCTTCCCGGATTCGACACTTCTGGAAATGCTTCGCAGCCAACCAACCTCGCTGGCGGAAATGGCCCGGGTCAGCGGCGTCGGTGCGCGCAAGCTGGAACGTTACGGCGATGCTTTCCTCGAAGTGCTCGGCGGCGAGGTCGAGGCACCGAAAGTGGTGGCCGATGTGCGTCACGAACTGATCACCCTGGCCCGCGCCGGCATGACCCCGATGCAGATTGCCGGGCAGTTGCAGTGCTCGGAAAAGAACGTCTACACCATGCTCGCCGAGGCCATCGGCAAGCAGCAACTCTCACTGGAGCAGGCTCTGGACTTGCCTGAAGAACTGATGGGCGAGGTGCAGGACGCATTCCTTGATGGCGAGGGTGAACTGCCGCCGGTCGCCGAAATCGCCGAACTGTTCGCCGGTCGTGTTCCTGAAGGCGTCCTGTATTGCGTGCGGGCTGCGCTGCAATCCGAGTTTGAAATGTAATTCGGGCCCGAGCCCCTCACCCCAGCCCTCTCCCAGAGGGAGAGGGGGCCGACCGAGGTGTCTTGCGGGTTACATCGACCTGAAGGCCTGAGTCGATAATGGATTCGGTAAAGCCCTTTCAGGTCGGTGAAATTCTTCAGCATCCCCCAATCAGTCCCCTCTCCCTCTGGGAGAGGGTTAGGGTGAGGGGCTTTTCAAGATGTAACGATTCAGTACAGGCCGACACTTGCCTATAGCTGCAGCTCATGCTTAGCTGACTAATAATTAGTTTTTCTCTATTACATCAGTCTAACCATGAGTGTTTTATGCCGTTAACCGATCAACACCGCTTTGGCATGCAGCTGGCCCAGATGTCCCGCGGTTGGCGCGCCGAGCTGGACCGGCGTCTGGCAGGCCTTGGCCTGTCCCAGGCGCGCTGGCTGGTGCTGCTGCATCTGGCGCGTTTCGCAGAGGCACCGACTCAGCGTGAGCTGGCACAAAGCGTTGGTGTCGAAGGCCCGACCCTCGCACGCTTGCTCGATAGTCTGGAAAGCCAGGGGCTGGTGCAACGCCAGTCCGTGATGGAAGACCGCCGGGCGAAAAAAATTGTCCTTTGTGCACCGGCCCTGCCGTTGATCGAACAAATCGAAACCATTGCTACCCAACTGCGCCATGAATTGTTCGACGGTGTCGACGAGGCGGATTTAAAGGTGTGCATGCGTGTTCACGGTCACATTCTGGCCAACCTGGAAAAATCTTGAGGCATTACTGCGTGCCAGTTTTTTGAGAGATCGCCCTGAGCAGACTATAAGAACTACCAGGCAATATCGTGTTCGTACCGGATGTGCGAACGCATAGAAGTCGGTTTTGCTTATTTAAGGGATGCTCATGCTCGCAAGTTGGCACATGGTACTGCGCGTTTGCGCCAATGGTTTATTGGTGGCTGGCGCACTCGGCTATTCGACCTTGTCGATGGCTTTGGGGCTGGGCGAGATCACGGTTCACTCAGCCCTCAATCAACCGCTCAAGGCCGATATCGCTCTGCTCGATGTCGGCACGCTGACGCAGAACGATCTGTCGGTGAGCCTGGCCACGGCAGACGAATTCGGCCGTGCCGGGGTCGAGCGGGTGTTCTTTCTCAACGACCTGAAGTTCACGCCGATCCTGCGTGGCAATCGCCAGATGATCCGGGTGACCTCCGGCAAACCGGTGAACGAACCCTTTCTGAATTTCCTTGTGCAGCTCAATCAGCCCAATGGCCGCTTGCTGCGCGAATACACGGTGCTGATCGATCCGCCGGGCTCGCCGGGTATCGTGCCGGCTACCGATGAGCCTGACCCGCGTCCGCAATCCTCTGCATTTCCCACTGTTGAACCCGTGACCGCGCCGCCACAGGCATCCCAGGGCAAACGCGCCACGCCTGCCGGACCTCAAACGGCATCAACGCCAGCCAACGTTGCACTGGCCGAACAACTGGCCGCCAGCGTGTTGCAAAACCAGCAACTGCAAAAGTCCCTCGATGAGCTGAACGCCAAACTGCAGGCGCAGGATTTGCAGATTGCCGACGGCAGGAAACAGGTCAGTGACTTGCAAACGCGCTTGGTCGAGTTGCAAAAACCAGCGCCAGTAGCGACACCGGGGCCAACACCGACACCTGCTGCGCCGATCGAGCCCACAGATGACGGTTTGAATTGGCCATTGCTCGCTGGTTTGCTGTTGCTGGGGGCATTGGCCGGGTTGCTCGTGCACCGTCGACGCCAGCAACAGCAACAGCAACAGCAACAGCAGCGAGGCGATGCGCCGCCGCCATTGTTGCCGTTGCGCAATGAGCCGGATGTGGACGAAGCCGGTTACTCACAAGGATCGGCCGAACCGGTCAGGACTCGCGCCTCGGCCGATCCTCGTGAAGAGCCAGCGACGGGTGATGTGCTGGAAGCAGTGGGGATTTACCTGGCCTATGGACGCCTCGGCGAAGCCGCCGGACTGTTACGCGATGCGCTGCACAAAGAGCCGGAGCGCACCGATCTTGGTTTGCAGTTACTCGAAGTGCTGGGGCGTCAGGGCGATAGCGAAGCGTTCGAGCAGCAGGAAAGTCATTTGCGTGAAATAGGAGTTGATGCGCAAGCCTTGCAGGATATCCGCGCCCGGTATCCGAAGTTGCTGGGCACTGCGCCGTTGGCGGCCGTGGACGTTGGCATTGCCCCCGCAGTAGTCGCGGCGCCCGCGCTGCCCGAAGATAATTTCGAGTTGAATCTGGATGAGCTTTCGATGGACTCCAGTTGGGATCTGGAGGACAGCCGTTCGGCACTGGCCCAGTCAGCAACAGACGAGTCCGCCTTCGCTTCCGGTCTGAAAGTATTGCCGCAGGACTTTGACCTGCCCGAGACCGGAGCCAGTGAAGACGCCGAGCTTGAATGGATCCCCGAGCCTGAAGCACAGCCGCTGGACGATGACTTCCTCGAAGCGTTTGGCGATCCGCTGCCGTCGCTGGATTTACAGATGTCAGCGCCAGATGAGGCGGGAGCGGAGAAGCTCGAACAGGCGCAAACCTGCATCGATGACGGTGACATCGACAGCGCAATTGCGTTGCTCAATGAGTTGCTCAAGGATGGGGATGAGCCTTTGAAGCAAACCGCTCGGACTTTGTTGGCGGGGATTCGCTAAGGTTTAGGTCACCGGAATTTTTGTGGTGATCGGATTATCGCCTTCGCGAGCAAGCTCGCTCCCACAGGGGGAGCGCATTCCCATTGTGGGAGCGAGCTTGCTCGCGAAGGCAGTCGGGAAGGCGCCATCAATCCTGAGGATCAATCAGAACGTCTGCCCCAGATTCAAATACACCGCCTGCTCATTCGCATCATTAAGCCCATAACTGAAATTCAACGGCCCCAGCGGTGTATCAAAGCCAATAAACACACTCGCCGCATTGATATAGCCGCTGTCGAACTCGTTGTCGTTGTTCCACGCTCGCCCACGCTCCAGCGATCCGCCGGCGTACAGCGGGAAGTCCAGCGGCAGATATGAGCGCGGTGTCAGCCGGCGGTAATACACCGCCCGCATCAGACTGATGTTCTGCCCGGAAATCGCATCTTCGCGAAAGCCCGACAGCTGCCGCGCGCCACCGAGCAGGAAGCTCGACGTCACCACGTTGGTGTCGTCAAGGGTGCGGCCATAGCGCCCGCCCAGAATCAAAGTGTCCGGGCCGTGACTCATGGCTTTGTCGAATTTGAATTCCCACTGTCGATAGCGCGTATCCGAGCCCAGGCTCGGATCGAATTGCAGGAAAGTCAGGCTGACGTCCTTGCCCTCGTGAGGGTAGTAAACGTTGTCCAGCGAGTCGTAGGAATACTTCAGCGAATAGAAGCCTTCGTTGAAATTTTCGCTGGGCAGATCCTGATCGCCAATGCGTACATCGGCCTTGCCCCAGGCCTCACCGACGCCGAAGCGCACTTCGCCGTTGTTGCCGATCTGTCGGCCGACATTCAGGGCCATGCCGTAACGCTCGACGCGGTACTGGGCGACCGGATCATTGTCGAGCACCGCATCGACGTTCTGCGCCTCGAACACCACCGACGGCGCGATGAAGTAGCGTGAGCCCACGTCCAGCGGCTGATAGAACTCGCTGTACAGTTCCTGCTTGTCGCCGATCTGCACCCGCGTCAGCCATTCTGCGCCGAGACGATTGATGCCGTTTTTGCGGTAACTGGCACCGAGGTTGAAAGCGCTGCTGCCGCGCATGTCGTCCGACAGGTTCAGGCCGACCCGCAGGTAATCGGTGCCACTGCGTTTGCCTCGGGCACTGATCACCAGGGTGTGATCCTGCCCCTTGTGCACCACGCGGTACTGCACTTGCTCAAAGTAGTCGAGGCCGTACAGGGTGCCCATGTCCGAATGCAATCGACCCAGATCCAGCGGTTCGCCGATGTGTTGGCGGATGTAGTAACGGATCACGTCGTCGTCGACTTTCGAATCGTTCTCGACCTTGATCGCGGTGATGATTGGCGTGCGTTGCCCCGGCGCGCGGGCAGCATTGAGTTCGGCGTCCTGAGACTGGGCTGGCTTGAGACTGGCGAGGCGCGCGTCAAGGATTCGGGTGGCGCGATAACCGGCGTCGATCATCTCTTGGGCACGGCCGAAATCAGTGACGCCGAAACTTGCCAGCGCCGGCTGGATCAACACGTCAGTCGGTTTCAGCGCGGCCAGTTGTTCTTCCGAGTTACGGCGGGTCATCAGGGTGATCGACTGGTTGAGCACATCGACCACGGTGTTCAGTTGTTTACGGCTGCGCAGCGGCGTACCGATGTCGACCACGATGGCGATGTCGACGCCCATTTGCCGCGCAACATCGAGCGGGATGTTGTCGGTCATGCCGCCGTCCACCAACAGCCGGCCGTCGAGTTCGACCGGCGCGAACACCGCCGGGATCGACATGCTCGCGCGGATCACCTGGGGCAGGTGGCCTTTGCGAAAGACGACTTTTTCGCCATTGGCGATGTCGGTGGCCACGGCGCGGAAGGGGATCGGCAGCTTGTCGAAGTCCCGGGTGTCGCTGGTGTGAGCCAACAGACTTTCCAGGAGCAGCGCCAGATTCTGGCCTTGAATCACGCCCAGTGGCAGGCCGAGGCTGCCGTCGTCGCGGAAGCTGAGTTTCTGTTTCACCAGAAAATCGCGATCATCCTGCTTGCGCCGGAACGGCACGTCTTCCCGGGGCGGCGCGTCGGACAGCGCCTGCTGCCAGTCGATGCCAAGGGCGAGTTTTTCCAGTTCGTCGATCTTGTAGCCCGAGGCATACAGACCGCCGACCACCGCGCCCATGCTGGTGCCTGCAATCGCGTCAATCTTGACGCCTTGCTCTTCCAGCGCCTTGAGCACGCCGATGTGCGCCAGGCCACGAGCGGCGCCACCAGACAGCACGAGGCCGACTTTCGGTCGCGGCGCTTCGCTGGCAAGCACGAACAGTGGAAGAAAACCAAGCAGCAGGCAGAACAACAAACGGCGCATTGTGAGTCTCGGGGCAAGCGATAAAGCCGAGTATTATAGCGGCGCCCTCTGTCTCCGGAGTTTCAATGAGCATGACTGTCGCAAAAGCAGAAGTTGTCATCACCTATTGCACCCAATGCCAGTGGCTGCTGCGCGCCGCGTGGCTGGCGCAGGAGCTGCTCAGCACCTTCGGCGACGACCTCGGCAAAGTGTCACTGGTGCCGGGCACCGGCGGGGTGTTTCACATCACGTGTGACGGCGTGCAGATCTGGGAGCGCAAGGCGGATGGCGGCTTTCCTGAAGCCAAGGTGTTGAAGCAGCGGGTGCGCGATCAGATCGATCCCGACCGCGACCTCGGTCACAACGACCGCACTCAGTGAGACGCGGCTTCGGCGGCGACGGTTTTTTTGTCGGCATTGCCTGACATTCGCGCCGACACCACGATGGCGACGATGATCAGCGCGCCGCCGAGCAGCATGCGTAACGTCGGGTTCTCATCGAACAGCAACCAGGCAATGGTGATGCCGTAAACCGGTTCCATGGCGAACACCACGGCGGCGGTGCGCGCTTTGATCACCGCCAGGCTGGCGACAAACAGGCTGTGGGCGACGGCGGTGCAGAACACGCCGAGCAGGGCGATCCACAACCAGTCCAGCGCGCGCACTTCGATCAGTTGCGGCGCTGCTACCGGCAGAAGACACAGCGCCACCACGACGTTTTGACAGAGTGCCGCCTGCACCGCCGGGATGCGCCCGGAGCTTGCGCGGTTGGTCAGTGACAACAGGGAAAACAGCAGCCCCGAGAGAACCGCCCAGAGCAAACCCGTGGTGGCACCGCTGGCCAGATCGAACGCCGGCGTGACCAGCACCAGACCCACGCTCACCAAAACCACCAGAATGATTTCATTCGCGCGGATGCGCTCGCGAAAGATCAGCCCTTCGAGAATCACCGTGAACGCCGGGAAACTGGCAAACCCCAGGGTTGCGATGGCCACGCCGGCGACCTTCACGGCAATGAAAAAGCTCACCCAGTGACCGGCCAGCAGTACGCCGCTGAGGGCGAGGCGCCGCCAATCCACGGCCTGAAGTTTTTGCCAACCGTGCTGGCTGGCGAAGCGGGCAAAAAATGCCAAGGCGATTACGGCAAACGCAGCACGTCCGAAAACGATCACGGCAGGGGAGGCAGCGGCGAGTTTGCCGAACACTCCGGTCAGGCCAAACATCAGAGCGCCGATATGCAGGGCGCCGAGGGCGGTACGCGGGGTCATTGCAGTCCTTAATCCAAGCGCAGATTCACAGTCCTATTGAAACGTGTAGAAGCCAATAAATCTGTCGGCAAACTATCGTCCTTTATCGCCAGCCTCGCGCCGCAGCTTTCCCGGCGAGGCGCCAAACTCGCGCAGCACCGCCGCGGCAAATGCACTCTGCGAGCTGTAGCCGACCCGACTGGCGATTTCACCAATCGGTAGTGCGGTCTCACACAGCAGGGCCACAGCCTTGTGCAGCCGCCGACTGCGGATGTAATCCATCGGCGTCTGCCCGCATTCGGCCATAAAACGCGCATGCAGGCGCGCACTGGACAACCCGGCGACCCGCGCCAGATCGGCGACCTGCAACGGGTAAGCAGCGTATTGCTCAATGTGCGCGTCCAGTGCCGCGTAGGGCAGGCGGCGGGCGGTGAGTTCGACAGGTTGCACATGGTTGAGACTGGCCAGCAGCAATACCGCGCCTTGCTGGGCGATCAACGGATCACTGACCGGACTATTCGCCAGCCAACTGACCAACTGGCTTTGCCCAGAGTCCAGCGACAACCGGGCGGTCTGGTCGAGTAAGCGGCGACTGGCTTCGGCGTGCTCGCCCAGTGAATCGAGCAGCCATTGCCCGTCAGGGATGTCCATGACCAGACAGCGACTGCCACCGGGGCTGCCGCAAGCGTGATGGGCGCCGGCAGGAATGACCACGAAACTCTGCTGACGGACCTGACTGCCACAGCCCTCGACCTCGAAATCCAGCGCGCCCGACAGGCCGAACACCAGTTGCGCATGGTCGTGGCTGTGGACGATCAGGTCGTGGGTGTAATGACGCAGGGTGAGGATCGGTCGCATGGCAGGTCGTCTCCGAAGTGACCGACAGTCTACACCGACGCCCCCTGAGTACATTGTCACAGGACTGACTCGCGCTTGTCATGGACGATTAACCGGACGCGCGCAAGCTGGCGAAAACATCCAGAGGGTTGCCCATGACCAGCGCCGAGCTCGCCAAACCCAGCCGCAAACAACGGGTGCGAACCTTGTGGATTTCCGACGTGCACCTGGGCACGCGGGATTGCCAGGCGGAGCATTTGTCGCAATTTCTCAAGGGCTACCACACCGACAAGATTTATCTGGTCGGTGACATTATCGACGGCTGGAAACTGCGCGGCGGCATGTATTGGCCGCAGGCACACACCAATGTGATCCGCCGCTTGCTGACCATGAGCAAGCGCGGCACCGAGGTGATCTACGTCACCGGCAACCACGATGAATTCCTGCGGCGTTATTCGAAGCTGATTCTGGGCAATATTCAGTTGGTCGACGAGGCGGTGCACGTCACGGCTGACGGTCGCCATTTGCTGGTGATTCACGGTGACCAGTTTGATGTGATCACCCGCTATCACCGCTGGCTGGCCTTCCTCGGCGACTCGGCCTACGAAATTACCCTGACGCTCAATCGTTGGCTGAACCACTGGCGCGCGCGATATGGCTACGGTTACTGGTCGTTGTCGGCGTACCTGAAGCACAAGGTGAAGACGGCGGTGAGCTTTATCAGTGATTTCGAAGAAGCCATCGCCCACGAATGTGTGAAGCGTGAGTTGCATGGTGTGGTCTGCGGACACATTCACCATGCCGAGATCCGCAAGGTCGGCGAAGTGGACTACCTCAACTGCGGCGATTGGGTGGAGTCTTGCACGGCGCTGATCGAGCATTGGGACGGCACGATCGAGTTGTATCGGCTGGCGGATGCGCAGGCGCGGGAGGCGGATTTAAAAGCTGCCAAGGTTGCAGAAATCGCCTAAGCGACAAAGAACCCTGTGGGAGCGAGCAAGCTCGCTCCCACATTGGTTTGTGGCGTGCTCAGGCCGGGCTGTGTTCTGCCATCGCCGCCTTGTAGATCGAATTTTTTGGCTGAGCAAACAACCGTTCCATCATCGGCTCAAAGAAGCTTAACGGCAGCGTGTCATACCCCGGATCAAACGCCGCAGCATCGTACCTGGCGCAAAACTCGGCGGTTGCCTGAAACTGCGGATGCTCCTTGAACTGCTCGCGCAGATGCCGATCCATGCCCAGATGATGAAAGAAGTAGTAACCCTGAAACACCCCGTGTTTCTCAACCATCCACAGGTTCTCGGCACTGACGAACGGCTTGAGTATCGCCGCCGCAATGTCCGGATGATTGTACGAGCCCAAGGTGTCGCCAATGTCGTGCAGGAGGGCGCAAACCACATATTCCTCGTCGCGGCCATCGCGAAAGGCGCGGGTGGCGGTTTGCAGCGAGTGAGTCAGGCGATCCACCGGAAAACCGCCGAAATCGCCTTCGAGCAATTTCAGGTGGATCAGTATGCGTGCTGGCAACTGTTTGGCGTAGGCGCTGAAGTCTGCGGCGATGATCGCCCAGTCTTCCTGCGTGCCATCCTGCATGTGGGTGAAGCGGGCATTGGCGTTCATCGGCAATCCTCGTACTTTCTTGTTTATTAGAACGCCACGCGACCCAGAATCATGTCGCGGTACATGACGAAGTCGCCCAGCAGGCTGTACAGCGGATGCTGGAACGTCGCCGGCCGGTTCTTTTCGAAGAAGAAATGCCCGGCCCAGGCGAAGCTGTAACCGGCCAGCGGCAGCGCCAATAACAGTAGCCAGGCGCCTTTGGCGATGGTCAGCGCGAGAATGAAAATAACCAGTGTCGTGCCAATGAAATGCAGGCGACGGCAGGTGCTGTTGTTGTGTTCGCTGAGGTAATACGGATAGAACTCAGCGAAACTGTTGAAATGCTTGATGTTTTCCACGACTGCGTTCTCTGTGGTTATTGTTCTGGCGACGAGTTGTGCTGCGGGCAGCTTATTTGAGTCTAGAGTGATCATGGGTGTGGGCCAGTGACAATCGGCGCCACTTTAGTATCCTTCGCAAATCGGGCCGTAACATGCGGTCCATCATGTAAAAGAAAAACGCCATGAGCGAACGAACGACTTCTGCAAGCTGGGCGATGGGGATTGTCAAAGCATTGGAGATGGACGGCCTGGATTGCCGGGTTCTGTTCAAGCAACTGGGGCTTGATTACACGGCTCTGGATGATCCGGATGCGCGTTTCCCGCAAGACTCCATGACCCGACTCTGGCAGCGGGCGGTCGAGGTGTCCGGCAACCCGGCCATCGGCCTGAACATGGGCAAAGTGGTGCGTCCGGCCTCTTTTCATGTCGCCGGTTACGCGCTGATGTCCAGCAATACCCTGGCCGAAGGCTTTCAACGGCTGGTGCGTTATCAACGGATCATCGCCGAAAGTGCCGACCTGAGTTTTCGTCTGCTGGATGAAGGTTATGCGCTGATTCTGACGGTGCACGGTGATCATCTGCCGCCCACCCGACAAAGCGCCGAAGCCTCGCTGGCCTGTGCGCTCGCCCTGTGCGGCTGGTTGACCGGGCGCACGCTGCACCCGGTCAAAGTGTTGGTGCAGGGCGATGAACCGACTGATCTGCAACCCTACAAACAAGCGTTCCATGCGCCGCTGGTGTTCAGCGCGCCTTACGATGCGCTGATTTTCGAACGCGCCGACATGGAAGCGCCGCTGCCCACCGCCAACGAGGCCATGGCGCTGTTGCACGATCGCTTTGCCGGGGAATATCTGGCGCGGTTTTCCGAAAGCCGTGTGACCCACAAGGCGCGGCAGGTGCTCTGTCGGTTATTGCCTCAGGGCGAGCCCAAGCGCGATACGGTGGCGCAGACCCTGCACCTGTCGCAACGCACGTTGCAGCGAAGGCTGCAGGAGGAGGGCACGAGTTTTCAGCAGTTGCTCGATGACACCCGCCGCGAACTGGCCGAACAGTACCTGGCGCAGCCGAGCATGACCTTGCTGGAAATCGCGTATTTGTTGGGCTTTGCCGATCCGAGCAATTTCTTTCGCGCCTTCCGCCGCTGGTTCGACACCACGCCCGGTGATTACCGGGCGCGGTTGGCCAAGGCGCCCAACGCCGTCAATGACGCCAAAAGGCCGGAATACACAGTACAAACACCGTAATGATTTCCAGTCGGCCGAGCAGCATTCCGGCTGACAGGATCCACTTGGCGGCATCCGGCAGGGTGGCGAAGTTGCCCGCCGGGCCGATGGTCTCGCCAAGGCCCGGGCCGACGCCGGACACGGTGCTGGCGGCGCCGGTCAGCGCGGTCATCCAGTCGACGCCCAGCAGCGACAGGAGCAGGGCGATCACGCAGATGGTGATGGCGAAGAAGAACGAAAACGTCAGAATCGAACGCACGATCTCTTCGTCGAGACGATGACCGTTGTACTTCTGCTTGATCACCGCACGCGGGTGAATCAGTTGGTGAAGGTTGGCCTTGAGCAGGATATAGGCGACCTGGAAACGGAAAATCTTGATCCCACCTGCTGTCGACCCGGAGCAGCCACCGACAAAACCCAGATAGAAGAACAACATCAACGAGAAGTTGCCCCACAGGCTGTAGTCGCCGAGGGCAAAACCGGTGGTGGTCAGTACCGACGTCACGTTCAGCGCCACATGGCGCAGCGCATCCAGCCAATGCAGTTGGGTCGTCCACCAGTACCAGGTGCCAAGCACCAGCCACGTCACCAGCAACATCGCCAGCAAACCCTGCACCTGCTGATCCTTGATCAACGCCCGGCGGTTGCCGCGCATCGTTGCCACGTAGAGGGTGAACGGCAGGCTGCCGAGAATCATGATGACAATCGCCACCCAGTGCACCGCCGGTTGCGGCCATTTGGCCAGCGATTGGTCGGAGGTCGAGAACCCGCCGGTGGAAATCGCCGACATCGCATGGTTGATCGCGTCGAACAGGCTCATCCCGGCCCACCAGAACGCCAGGCTGCCGAGGATGGTGATGCCGACATACGCCGCAACGATCAGCCGCGCCACCATGTGCGAGCGGGGCATGACCTTTTCCGAGCGATCCGAGGATTCGGTCTGGAACAGGCGCATACCACCAATTCGCAGCAGCGGCAGAATCGCCACCGCCATGCCGATAAAGCCGATGCCGCCGATCCAGTGCAGCAGCGAGCGCCACATCAGAATCCCGGGGGACATGTTGTCCAGACCGTTGAGCACGGTAGCGCCGGTTGCGGTAATGCCGGACATGCTTTCAAAAAACGAGTCGGTGTAGCTGATGTGCTGGGTCAGCAGAAACGGCAGCGCGGCGAAGATACACACCACCAGCCAACTGCTGACGGTCAGCAGGTACATGTCGCGCGGACGCAGGTGAATGTGTTCCGGGCGGCCCGGAATCACCAGTGCAAGACCCGCAACGAAGGTGATCATGCTCGCCCAGAGGAACGACGGCAGATCGCCGGTGCGGTCGAAAATCACCAGGGTGGCCATCGGCACGACCATGGCAATCGCCAGAGTGATCAGGAAGATGCCGATGATGAAACCAATGATCCGTAAGGTCGGCAACGCCATGAAGTCTGCTCGGGCTGATATAGGAAGGGCGCCATTCTACCCGTGGGGCAGGGCATGTAAACCGGCATCCCTTTGGCAGATACCGCTAGAATAGCCGCATATTTTTTTCAGGAGGTGGCCGATGCAGGCTCTCGACGCTTTGCTCAACCGTGTTTCCGTTCCACGACTGGTCGAACCGGCCCCCACCGCGCAGCAGCGTGAAGCCTTGTTTGCCGCCGCATTGCGTGCGCCGGATCACGGGCACTTGCAGCCGTATCGCTTTCTGACCGTCGAAGGCGCGGCGCGCGAGCAGATGGGCGAGTTGTTGGCCGAAGCTGCGCAGAAACAGGAAGGCGAAATCACCGAAGCAATGATCGACAAGGCGCGCAACGGCCCGCTGCGTGCACCGCTGGTGGTTGTGGTGATCGCGAAATTGCAGGAACACGTGAAATATCCGAAGGCCGAGCAGTTGCTGGCCGCCGGGTGTGCGGCCCACGGGATTTTGCTGGCGGCGTATGCGCAGGGGATTGGTGCGGTTTGGCGTACGGGTGATCTGGCTTATTCGCAGCATGTAGCCCAAGGGTTAGGGCTGGTGGAGGGTGAGGAAGTGATTGCATTTCTGTACCTCGGCACACCGCAGAAAGAGCCGCGGGTGGCGGAGAAGGTTGATCTGGCTGAGTTTGTCAGCGTTTGGCCTGGTAAAGCCTGAAGATCAAAAAGCCCCTCATCGGAACGCCGCCCGCCTAACCCTCTCCCGGGGGGAGAGGGGACTGATTGGGGGATGCTTACGAGATGCGCCGACCTGAACGTAGATCAACAGCCCCTCACCCTAACCCTCTCCCTGAGGGAGAGGGGACTGAATCGGGGATGCTCACGAGATGCGGCGACGTGAGCGATCTTTGGTGAATCCGCATTTCGAATGGTGAGTCGGCTGCGGTTTACGGATATCTCGAATCCATAATCGACTCGATTTTTCAGGTCGATGGATAGCGCCAGACACCGCGGTCGGCCCCCTCTCCCTCCGGGAGAGGGCTGGGCGGGCGGCGTTCCGATGAGGGTAGCTGTCAGGGCTGGACAACAGCGCCTGGAACCAGCGGCAATTCCAGACTGGCAACAAACCCGCCGTCAGGATGATTGGCCAGCACCAAACTCCCGCCATGTCGCTCCGCCGCACGCCGTGCAATCGCCAAGCCCAGACCATGACCCGCCGCCGTCTGCCCCGGTGCTCGATAAAACGGTTCGCCCAACTGGCTCAAATGTTCGGCCTGCACCCCAGGGCCATGATCGCGCACACTCACCACAATCCGCTCACCCTGACGCGAAGCCTGCATTTCAATCGCCTGCCCCTGCGGATTGAAGCGCTGCGCATTGCGCAGCAGGTTATCCACGGCGCGTTCGATCATTGTCGGCCAACCCTTGAGGTTTAGTTGCGGCTCGAGGTCCAAGCGTACGATCTGCTCCGGCGATCCCAGTTGCGCATCCTTTTGCAGCGTGCCCAGCAGCGCATTTAAATCCACGTCTTCAGCGCTGGCGTTGTCGGCATCGACCCGCGCTAGCACCAGAATTTCACTGATCAGCGCTTCCAGTCGATCGCACTCGCGGGTCAGTCGTGGCCAGAGTTTTTCGCGTTCTTCAGGGTTGGCCCGTTCTGCCAGCGCCAAGGCAATTCGCAGCCGTGCCAGCGGTGAGCGCAGTTCATGGGACACGTCGCGCAATAACTGACGCTGACTGCCTATCAGGCTTTGCAGGCGCGCACCCATGCGGTTGAAATCATTGGCGAGGACACCGAACTCATCGCGGCGGTTGGCCAGTTTGGCCAGGCTGTTTTGCTGATAAGTAGCCTGCCCCAAGTCATGTACCGCGCCGCGCAAACGGCTGAGCGGGCGGGTGATGGAGAAAGTCACCAGCAAGCTGAACAGGGTCAGTACCACCAGCGCAATGCCCAGCGCACTCAATGGCCAGAGCAGGCTTTCGCGGTGCCAGGAGTCGAGTTCAGGGTGTGGGATGCGGTAGATGAACAGGTAAGTGTCACCGGTTTTTTCACTGGTGAACTCATCAGTCAGACGCCGCCACGGCAGGCGCCGGTCATCGTTGTTCTGGCGGGCTTCGAAGGCTGCGGCGCGACGTGGGAAGGTGCCGCGCACGACCGGGTCACCGCTTTCGTTCAGCACTTGAACGTCGATGTGGTACTGGCGTTTGCGTTGTTGGAGGATGTCCTGGGCGGCTTCTTCGCCTTGCGCTTCGTAGCTCTGTGTCCACTCCGCCGCGAGGGTATTGAGGCCCGGATGACGACTGAGGATCCACGCGTCCTGATTGAGCATGTGCCCCAGCAGAATGGACAGCCCGGCAACCAGAGCAATGGCCAGCCAGAAGCTTGCGAGAATACGCCAGAACAGTGAACGCACAGAAAATCCTCAAGCTAGCGCAAATTCCTGTGGGAGCGAGCCTTTGTGGCGAGGGGATTTATCCCCGTTGGGTCGCGCAGCGGCCCCAGAACCTGTGGATGCGGGATCAGAGATACCGCGTGGAATGGTTCTGCGACTGCTTCGCAGCCGAACGGGGATAAATCCCCTCGCCACAAAAGCTCGCTCTCACATTGAATTGAGTGGAAAAAGACCCGGCGGGGTTTACCGTCGGGTCAGAACATTATTGCGCTTTTTGCGGCTGTTGCGCTTTCCACGCCTTGAACTCTGCCCATTCTGCGCGACGCTCGGCCTTTTTCTTCTGGATCTCGTCGAATTTCTTCTGTTGATCCGGTTTCAGCACGGCGCGAACATCGGCCTCGGCTTTCTTGTGGTTGGCGGCCACCTCGTCCTTCATGGCTTTCTGGTCAGCCGGCGAGAGTTTTTCCAGGTACTTGTCGACCACTTGCTTACGCTCGTGCATCTGCTCGCCCATGATCTTGCGGATCTGATCGCGTTGTTCGCGGGACAGGTCGAGTTGGCTGTACGGGCCTTTGCCGTGCATGCCGTGCATCTGACCGCCGTGGCGTGGGCCGTCGAGCGGGCCACCCATTTGGCCGCCGTCTTGCGGCATGGCCATGGCGACGGTTGGCAGAGCGGCAGCGAACATCAGAGCGATAAGAGTCTTGCGCATGGTGTATCTCCTTGTCTCGTTCCCGGTACGTTCCGGATGAGTTCAGATTACGCAGATCAAGGTCAGCGGCGGTCAGCGCTAGGTAAAGCTTGGGTAAAGACGATTTGTCATCCACCTGACAAACACGCCCTGTAGGAGTGAGCCTGCTCGCGATAGCGGTGGGTCAGACAAGAATCTGTTGACTGGCACACCGCTATCGCGAGCAGGCGCACTCCTACAGGGGGCAGGTTTACAGGCAGTAGAAGTAACCGCGGCTGCGCAGGGCAACGATGCGCGGGCGCCCGTCGGGGTGCGGGCCGATTTTTTTGCGCAGGTTGCTCACGTGCATGTCGAGGCTGCGGTCGTACAGGGTCAGCTTGCGGCCGAGAGCGATCTGCGCCAGTTCCTGTTTGTCCAGGGGCTCGCCGGGCTGCTTGAGCAGGGCTTCGAGCAGACGGCTTTCGGAAACGGTGAGGGTCAGTTCTTTCTCGTCGATGCTGACCACGCCGCGCACCGGGCTGAAACTCAAGTCGCCCAGCTCAAGCTGTGTCGACACGGCAGCCGGGTGGCTGCGGCGCAACACCGCGCGCAGGCGTGCGGTCAGCTCACGCGGATCACACGGTTTGGCCAGGTAGTCGTCAGCGCCCAGCTCCAGACCGAGGATTCGATCCAGCGGTTCGCCACGGGCCGAGAGCATCAATACCGGCAGATCGGCGTGATCGTTGCGCAGTTGCTTGAGCAGTTCCAGACCGCTGCCGTCGGGCAGCATCACGTCCAGCACCACCGCCGCCGGGGCCGTTTCGGCCAAGGCCTTGCGGGCGCTCTGGCCATCGTGGCAGGCACGCACCTGGAAGCCTTCCTGGCTTAGCCAACTGCTCAGGAGCTCACACAGCTCCTGGTCATCATCAATAAGTAACAGCTCGCTCATGACTCACTCAATTTAACCATTGCCGACGTTTTCGGCTTGCACCACTGGCAAAGATACCGCAGAGCAGCGCCAATAGCGCTACTCCGGCGCCAGTGACGAACCACTGCTGCTGATCGGTCAACAAGCGCGGCAGCGGGCTGGCCTGGGCTTCCTTGAGTTGCAGCTTGAGGCGCTGGTTCTCTTGGCGCAGCCGGGCGAGCTGAGCGCTCTCACGTTGGTTGTCGGCATTTTGCAGCTGTTTGCTCAGTTCTTCCCGCTGCTGCTCGCTCACTTTGAGGCGTTGCTGCAACTCGGTGATCTGGCTGCCGGCACTTAATGACAATGGCGTGGAGCTGCCGCCCTCGGTGGTTTCCTCACCATGGGCAGGCGCCATGATCGACAACGTGACCAACATCAGACACAACGGACCCTTGCGCATCGCGACACCTGTTTCCAAATGGATATTGGGCAGGTTGTCGGCAGGCAAACGAGAATAATGAGCGATTGAGAGCGGCAGGAATCAGGAAGGTTCATTGCGCCGGAGCAGACTTGCTTTTGGTGCTGGTGATTTTGTGGTGCAGGGGG
The DNA here is from genome assembly GCF_044760045.1 of Pseudomonas sp. NPDC098747. NCBI lineage: Bacteria > Pseudomonadati > Pseudomonadota > Gammaproteobacteria > Pseudomonadales > Pseudomonadaceae > Pseudomonas > Pseudomonas sp. NPDC098747. The sequence continues at coordinate 113,307 of NZ_JBIWAL010000007.1, forward strand.
CTTGGCAGGGCAAAGAGACTTGGTGGTGCAGATGACTTTGTGGCGAGGGGATTTATCCCCGTTGGGTTGCGTAGCAGCCCCAAAATCATTCAACGCGGTCTGCCTGACACACCTCATTGAATGATTCACGACTGCTACGCAGCCGAACGGGGATAAATCCCCTCGCCACAGGAATCTCCTTTGCCACAGGAATCTTCTTTGCAATAGAGGTCTCTTTTTGCCACAGAAATCCTGTAATGCCCTGACTTCAGCGTTAAGGCAGAACCTGCTTGAACGGCTTCACGACGACATTGGCGTAAACGCCTGCCGCGATGTACGGATCGGCATCCGCCCAGGCTTGCGCGGTGCTCAGGGAGTCGAACTCGGCAACGATCAGGCTGCCGGTGAAACCCGCTGCGCCCGGATCATTGCTGTCGACGGCCGGGTGTGGGCCGGCCAATACGATACGACCTTCGCCCTTGAGTGCTTGAAGGCGTTCAAGATGCGCAGGGCGCGCGACCAGGCGAGCTTCCAGTGAGTTGGCGACGTCGGTGGCAATGATTGCGTAGAGCATGTCAGTCCTCGGTTTTTGGTGTTGTGGTATCGGTGTCGTGCAGGTGACGCGACAGGTAAATGCCCTGTGCGACCAGGAACAGCACGGTCATGCAAAGGCTGCCGAACACCTTGAAGTCCACCCAGATGCTCTGGAAGGTAAAGGCGACGAACAGGTTGGCGGCCCCGCAGAACAGGAAAAAGGCGATCCAGGCGATGTTCAGGCGGGTCCAGACCGGATCCGGCAGGGTCAGCGCGTGGCCCATGATGCGTTTGATCAGCAGGCGGTCACCGATGAAGTGGCTACCGATGAAGGCTATGGCAAACAGCCAGTTGACCACCGGGGCTTTCCATTTCAGGAAGGTCTCGCTGTGGAAGGCCAGGGTCAGACTACCGAACACAAGGCAGGCGATCAGGGTCAGCCATTGGCTCTTTTCCAGCCTGCGCTGTTGGATGAAAAGTGCGCCGTAGACAACCACGGAGCTGATGATCAGCATCGCGGTGGCGCTGTAAATACCGCCTACAGTCACTTCATGGCCCGCGATGTCGACGACCCGTGGATCAAGTTTGTAAACGATGAAGAACAGCAAAAGCGGGATGAAATCGATGAATTGTTTCACAGTGAGAGCCAGAAGCTGGATGTGGCGGCATAATAACAAACATATGGGCGCGCGATAGCGCCCGCTGATTTGAGGTTACAACTCTCCGTGAATGTTGATTTGCACTGCCATAGCACGGCCTCCGATGGCGCCCTGGCGCCTGCGGTTCTGGTTGCGCGTGCGTTCGAGAACGGCGTGCGAGTCCTGGCCCTGACCGACCACGACACCCTTGAGGGCCTCGCCGAAGCGCGCACGGCCGCCAACGCGTTGGGGATGCAATTGGTCAACGGCGTCGAGTTGTCCTGCACGTGGGGCGGGGCGACCATTCATGTGTTGGGCTACGGTTTCGACGTCAACGCTGCGCCGCTGGTCGAGGCGATCGCCAGATTGCACGATGGCCGCTGGCTGCGGTCGGAAGAAATAAGCCGCAAGCTCGCCCTCAAGGGCATGCCCGGCGCCCTCGATGGCGCACGGCAGCTCCAGCAGGAGCTTGGCGACAGCGGCAACGCCCCGGCCCGTCCGCATTTCGCCGACTGGATGGTGCGTGAAGGTTTTGTAAAGGATCGCGCCGAGGCCTTCCGCAAGTGGCTCGGCGCCGGCAAGCTGGGCGACGTCAAGCAACACTGGCCGACGCTGGAAGACACTGTCGGCACGCTGCGCGCCGCCGGTGCCTGGGTCAGCCTGGCGCATCCGTGGCACTACGATTTCACCCGCAGCAAACGCCGAAAGCTGATTGCCGACTATATTCAAGCGGGCGGGCACGCGATTGAAGTGGTCAATGGCCATCAGCCCGCAGAACAGGTAGGCAGCCTGGCAATCCTTGCCCGTGAGTTCGGTCTGCTGGTCAGCGCCGGCAGTGATTTTCATGGCCCTGGAGGCTGGTCCGAGATTGGCCAATACCGGCCGGTTCCCGAGGACCTTCCACCCCTGTGGTGTCGGTTCAAACATGACACAGTTATTGCCGCCGTCTGAACAGGTAGAGAACGTGAGTCAATTTTTCCAGATACATCCGGAAAACCCGCAAGCGCGCCTGATCAAACAGGCGGTCGAGATCATCCGCAAGGGCGGGGTGGTGATTTATCCCACGGACTCTTCCTACGCCATCGGTTGCCAAATCGGCGACAAGACGGCTATCGAGCGCGTTCGACGCCTGCGTCAGCTCGACGAAAAGCATAACTTCGCGCTGATCTGCAGCGACCTGTCGCAACTGGGCAACTACGCGAAGATCGACACCGGCACCTTCCGCATTCTCAAAGCGCATTTGCCGGGGCCGTACACCTTCATTCTCAACGCTACCCGCGAAGTGCCGCGCCTGTTGCTGCACCCGAAAAAGCGCACCATCGGTCTGCGTGTACCCAGCCATCCGATTGCGCTGGCGCTGCTGGCCGAGTTCGGTGAGCCACTGATGAGCGTGACACTGATCATGCCCGGTGATGAAGATCCACTGACCGATCCGTACGAAATGCGTCAGTTGCTCGAGCATCAAGTGGACCTGATCATCGATGGCGGCTTTGGCGGCATCAAGGCCTCCACCGTGATCGACCTGACCGGCGATGATCCGGAAGTGGTTCGCGTCGGTTGCGGCGATCCGACCCCGTTCATGGTCGAGGCCTGAATGTCCGCAGTGGAAACCGTTGCCGATCCTCAGGCCGGTGCTCAGCAAGAGCTGCCGTTCGCCATGGTCTATGGCCAGGCAGTCATGGAAATGCCGCTGGACCTGTACATTCCGCCGGATGCGCTGGAAGTCTTTCTTGAGGCTTTCGAAGGCCCGCTCGACCTGCTGCTGTACCTGATCCGCAAACAGAACATCAACATCCTCGACATCCCGGTGGCGGAAATCACTCGCCAGTACATGGGCTACGTCGAGTTGATGCAGTCGGTGCGCCTGGAACTGGCCGCCGAGTATCTGGTAATGGCCGCGATGCTCGCCGAGATCAAATCGCGCATGCTCCTGCCACGGGCCGAAACCATCGAAGCGGAAGAAGACGACCCCCGCGCTGAACTGATCCGCCGCTTGCAGGAGTACGAGCGCTTCAAGGCTGCGGCCGAAGGCATTGACGGCTTGAGCCGGGTTGGCCGTGATGTGGTTGTGCCCAAGCTCGACGCGCCGGAAGCCCGGGCGCGCAAGCTGTTGCCCGATGTGGCGCTGGAAGAAATCTTGATGTGCATGGCCGAAGTGCTGCGCCGTGGCGACATGTTTGAAAGCCATCAGGTCAGCCGCGAGGCGCTGTCCACCCGCGAGCGCATGAGTGATGTGCTGGAGCGGCTCAAGGGCGGCGGTTTTGTGCCGTTTGTCGAGCTGTTTACCGCCGAAGAAGGTCGCCTGGGTGTGGTGGTGACCTTTATGGCGATCCTTGAACTGGTCAAGGAATCCTTGGTCGAGCTGGTGCAGAATGAGCCGTTCGCCGCGATCCACGTGCGAGCCCGAGCCGAATAACGAGTCCAAACATGAACCTGACTGAACCCCGCGAGCTGGCGCCCCTGCTTGAAGCCTTTCTGTTGGCCTCGGGAAAGCCGCAATCCCTTGAGCGTCTTTTTGAACTGTTCGAAGAAGGCGAGCGGCCTGAACCGGCAGTCTTCAAGAAAGCCCTGACCTTGTTGGGCAAGTCCTGCGAGGGCAGGGCGTTCGAGCTCAAAGAGGTCTCGTCCGGCTATCGCTTGCAGATCCGCGAGAAGTTTTCGCCGTGGGTCGGTCGCCTGTGGGAAGAACGCCCCCAGCGTTATTCCCGAGCCTTGCTGGAAACCATCGCGCTGATCGCCTATCGCCAGCCGATCACCCGTGGCGAGATCGAAGACGTGCGGGGTGTGGCGGTCAACAGCAACATCGTCAAAACCCTGCTCGAACGCGAGTGGATCCGCGTCGTCGGCTACCGCGACGTGCCCGGCAAACCCGCGATGTTCGCCACCACAAAGGGATTTCTCGATCACTTCAACCTGAAAAATCTGGAAGACCTGCCACCGCTGGCCGAACTGCGCGAGATGGAGGCCGATCCGATTCTCGATTTCGACGATGCCCCGGTGCCTCAAGGCTTGCAGGAACTGGCCGACGCCAGCGCCGAGCCGGAGGAAGAGAAGGAAGAAACCAGTTTCCATACGCTGTTGCTGGAGCTGGACAGCATGGAGGAGGGGATCAAGACCGATTTCGACGATTTGTTGCGCGATGCGTCGGATGCTGAAGCTGAAGCTGAAGCTGAAGCTGAAGCCGAAGCCGAAGCTGAAGCTGAAGCCGAAGCCGAAGCTGAAGCTGAAGCCGAAGCCGAAGCCGAAGCCGAATCTCCGTCGACCGAGACCGAGGCGGATAGCGCCGAACCGTTTATCGAGGTTGAACTTGAAGTCGAGCCGCAAGCCGAACCTGAAGAGGACATTCTGGGTGTAGCCCAAGCCCGGGAAAAACTTCTCGCTGCCGTGGCGGCCCTAGAGCAATCCGCGCCAGAGCCAGAGCCAGAGCCAGAGCCAGAGCTCAGCGAAGAAGAAGCGGAAGCCCGCGCCCTGGCCGAAGCCATCGAAGCCGAACGCCGCGAGTTCGAGGACTGATTCTCAGAGAACAATGACAACCCCTGTGGGAGCGAGCTTGCTCGCGAAAGCGGAGTGTCATTCAACGATGATGTATCTGACACGCCGCCTTCGCGAGCAAGCTCGCTCCCACAGGGTTTAGCGTGAACCAGGAATATCAAATGAGCTCAACCAAAGACCCCTGCATCAGCCTCTGCAAATTCACCGACGACATCTGCCTCGGATGCGGGCGCAGCAAGCGCGAAATCAAGGCCTGGAAGAAACTCGACAGGGACGACAAGCGCACCGTACTGGCCGAAGCCGCGTTACGCCTGATCAAACTCGGTGGCGCCGGTCGGCGGAAAAAGAAATAACCTTGGCCTGATCGACTAGTCTCTGGTGCGCGATGCCCCACATCCGCGTATGATTCGCGACCCTTCGTCGATCCCTTCGGTGAAGAACCCAGATTTTTATGCTTCAGACGCCCAACTCAGGACGGCTGAACAGACCACACCGGGAGGTGCCCAGATGAGTGACATCAATCAGAAAGACGACCAGGAAATCGGCCCAGCAGGCGAAAAGCTGCAGAAAGTCCTCGCCCGTATCGGCGTCGGCTCGCGCCGTGACGTGGAATCCTGGATCACCCAAGGCCGGATCAAGGTCAATGGCAAAGACGCCACCCTCGGTCTGCGCGTCGACATTCTCGACGCCATCACCATTGATGGCAAAGTCATCAAGCGTGAAGAGGCTGCCGAATCGGTACGCCGCGTGATCATGTACAACAAACCCGATGGCGAGATCTGCACCCGTGACGACCCGGAAGGCCGTCCGACCGTGTTCGACAAGCTGCCGCGTCCGAAAGAAGGGCGCTGGATCAACATCGGTCGTCTCGACATCAACACCACCGGTTTGCTGATGTTCACCACTGATGGTGAGCTGGCCAACCGTCTGATGCACCCGTCCTACGAGATGGACCGCGAGTACGCCGTGCGTGTACGCGGTGAAGTCGATGACGAAATGATCGAACGCCTGAAGGCGGGCGTGGTGCTGGAAGACGGCCCGGCCAAGTTCACCGACATCAAGCAGGCGCCGGGTGGAGAAGGCTTCAACCACTGGTATCACTGCGTGGTGATGGAAGGTCGTAACCGTGAGGTTCGTCGTCTGTGGGAATCCCAGGGTCTGGTGGTCAGCCGTCTGAAGCGCGTGCGTTTCGGCCCGGTGTTCCTTAACTCCGATCTGCCGATGGGCCGCTGGCGCGAAATGAGCCAGTACGAAGTCGACATTCTGAGTGCTGAAGTGGGTCTGACGCCGGTAGCGATGCCGCAACTGAACGCCAAGAGCAAAGACAAGCTTGAGCGTCTGCAGCGCAAATCGTCGCGCCCGATGGGCAAGACCGAGCGCGTGCGTACGCTGCGTCCAGCCGCTGGCGCTCCGACAGGCCCGCGTCCATCGCGTGAGCCCCACATCGAAGGCGAGCGCCCGGCCCGCAAGCCAGTTGCCCGTGACGGCGAGCGCGCTCCGCGTCCGGCCAACGGTCGCACCGAGCGTGGCGAACGTGGTGCACCTGCCGGTCGTGGCACGCCAGTGGCGGATCGTCCAGCGGACACCACCAACAAGCGTCCGACCAAGCCTGCACCGAAGCGTCCGGGGATCAAACTGGTCGACGACAAGCCATCGGGCAAGCGTCGCGGCGCACCGGCCGGTTCCGGCCAGCGTCCGGGTTTCGGTCGCAAGAAGCCTGAGTGATCGGCTTTAGCGCCTGAATGAAAAACGCCAACCGCAGGGTTGGCGTTTTTTTTCGTCTGGAGAAAGTTATGTAGCGTCTGCAGGGCCGCCTTCGCGAGCAAGCTCGCTCCCACAGTTGGAATGCAATCCCCTGTGGGAGCGAGCTTGCTCGCGAAGAGGTCGGTAGCCTTATGGGAAAATCTGGATCAGAACACAAATCTGCCATCAAACACCGGCTTGTCATCCAGCGCCAAAACGCCGCCGGAGAAGATCAGGTCCAGGTGATGGCTGCCTTTAGCGCCACCGCCCAACCCCAGATGCAAACCACAATGGCGCTCCTCGAACCCGGCATTGCGCGCATACAGATCTTTCACGCCTTCGTTGGTGCCAATCCCCAGTTCCTCGATGCGCCGGTTCGACGGATTCGCATCCAGATATTTGTTGAAGTCATGCGCCAGCCCCGGCACATCCGTGGCGATGCGGCTGATGGTCGAGTTCTCGATCCACAGTTCCAGCGGCGACTCCAGCACGCCGTATTTACGCGCAAACGGAATGGTGCTGAGGAACGTGCCCTTGAACTTCACATGGCCGTTGATTTCTTCGCTGTGGGTGGCGATTTCGCCGGGGGCCAGATCGAAGTTACCGACGCCGTTGATGTCGGTCCACTTCTTGATGCTGCTCATCGGCGTTTCAAACCATGAGCCGTGGTCATCCTTGAAACTCAGCGTGGTGGCCTGGGACATGCGCTGGATCAAGTGGCTGTTCAGTCCGGCAATCCGCTGCGGGGCGATGCTGAACGTGTCGTAGAAATAATCGCCGTAATCCTTGAACAGCAGCGACTTCTTCCAGTTTTCTGCCATCACCGCTTGCAGCGCGCGGACGAACTCCGGGCCGTCGGGGCGTGGGTTAGGCAGGGTGGAAGAGTCGTAGAAGAAAATGTACAGATCGCTGTCGGTAATCGCCGAGGTCAGCGCTGCGGTGCTTTCCCGATCCAGTCGCCGGGCGCTGAAGCTGAAGCGCGGATGATCGCCTGCCTGTTCGGCGATCGCGCAGGTCAGGGCTTCGTAATCAGCGGTGTGGCCGAGCAATACATTCGCCGAGTCGAGGCCGGCGAGGGCTGGATGATGTTCGAGGTAGTAAAGGAAATGCGAGATCGCGCGGGGCTTATCCATGAGTCCTCCCTGACTGACCGTGAAGAAAGTGGCAGGCACGACCGGCCGGATCGTGCCTGCCCGGTGAGGTCTTTACAGAGGCCACATCGCCGTGCCGAACGGAACGACCGCGTCGGCTTGCATCATTTCCACAGCGGCCTCGTGGGTCGGTGCTTCAAACCATTCGTCGAGTTGCAGTTCGCTATCCAAGTCTTTTTCCAATGCTTGCATGGTCGATCTCCTAGATGACTTTCACGGTTGTGACTGGCCGGTCGAGGTGGCCGGCAAGACGTGAAGAACCTAGTTCAGGGTTTTTTGTAATGCAAAAAATTATGCATTTAATTTTTAAATAGACTTTTTATTCTGTTTTTTAGGTGCGGTTTTCTTATTTAAAAACAAAAAACTAAGGAAGCGGTTTCGTTAGCAAGCTAGCGACCGTCAATTTGCAGACGTCTGAAAGAAATTTCTGAATTGGAAACTTTGCGTTACGCGTCGTAAATAAATGTTTACGAAAACCACGGTAAAACCCAGTGAAAGGAGACTGAGATCAGAGCTGTAAGGAAAACCTGCCGAAGCCCCATTGGCCGGGAGCTACGCAAGGCTCTGGCGCGCTTGTTTCAGAGGCGTTTGAAAGGTGAGATGCGCCTCATGCCTGTCGTGCAGGTGCATAACAAGAAGGAGGCGCAATGAACGCCGTGACTGATTTCCACTTCTCATCGTGGGACGGTTTTACCCTCGTCCCCGTCGATGGCCTGCAAAGGCCTGACTCAATTTTTGCAGCCGCTCGAGCGTCTCGAGGCGGACACGTGCAATCCCGGCAACCGACACGCTGATCCAGCGAGGTCTGGCGGCAGGGGGTTAGCGGTGTACAATGCGCCGCGTTTTAACTGTGACCCTCTGCGTAATCGCATAAATCTCAAGGCTATCCGTCTTGTTCACTCCGCCGCGTCAAAAGCGTGTCGGGTTCGATTTCGTCACAGATAAAAACAAGCAGGTGACGCATGACCGTTGTAAAAAAGCTGAACTCCTGGTGCCTGCGCTGGGGTTTGATCGGGGCTGCTTGAAATCGCAACCTTGCAGCAACGTCTACTGAACATCATCAAACCTTGCGTGAGACCTTTTTCATGAGTGGACAACCCTCGCAATCAGGCGAGCTGAAACGCGGCCTGAAAAATCGACACATTCAACTGATCGCCCTCGGTGGCGCGATCGGTACCGGATTGTTCCTCGGCTCGGCCGGGGTCTTGAAATCCGCCGGCCCGTCGATGATCCTCGGCTACGCCATCTGCGGCTTCATCGCCTTCATGATCATGCGCCAATTGGGCGAGATGATCGTCGAAGAGCCGGTGGCCGGTTCCTTCAGCCATTTCGCGCACAAGTACTGGGGTGGCTTTGCCGGTTTCCTGTCGGGCTGGAACTGCTGGATTCTGTACATTCTGGTGGGCATGTCGGAGCTGACTGCGGTCGGCAAGTACATCCACTACTGGGCGCCGGATATCCCGACCTGGGTGTCCGCTGCCGGGTTCTTCGTGCTGATCAACTTGATCAATCTGGCCAACGTCAAAGTCTTCGGTGAAGCCGAATTCTGGTTCGCGATCATCAAGGTCGTGGCGATTGTCGGCATGATTGCTCTGGGCAGCTACTTGCTGGTCAGCGGCAACGGCGGCCCGCAAGCGTCGGTCAGCAACCTCTGGGTGCACGGTGGGTTCTTCCCTAACGGCGTCAGCGGGCTGGTGATGGCCATGGCGATCATCATGTTCTCCTTCGGCGGTCTGGAAATGCTCGGTTTCACCGCAGCTGAAGCCGACAAACCGAAAACCGTGATCCCGAAAGCGATCAACCAGGTGATTTACCGGATCCTGATTTTCTACATCGGTGCCTTGGTGATCCTGCTGTCGCTGACCCCATGGGACAGCCTGCTGGCAACCCTCAACGCTTCCGGCGATTCCTATAGCGGCAGCCCGTTCGTGCAGGTGTTTTCGATGCTCGGCAGCAACACGGCCGCGCACATCCTCAACTTCGTGGTACTGACCGCGGCGCTGTCGGTGTACAACAGCGGCACCTACTGCAATAGCCGCATGCTCTTGGGCATGGCCGAGCAGGGCGACGCGCCGAAAGCGTTGGCGAAAATCGACAAGCGCGGCGTGCCGGTCCGTTCGATTCTGGCCTCCGCGGCGGTGACGCTGGTGGCGGTGCTGCTCAATTACCTGATCCCGCAGCATGCTCTGGAACTGCTGATGTCGCTGGTTGTGGCGACCCTGGTGATCAACTGGGCAATGATCAGCTTCTCGCACTTCAAGTTCCGCCAGCACATGAACAGGACGAAGCAGACGCCACTGTTCAAGGCGTTCTGGTATCCGTACGGCAACTACATCTGTCTGGCGTTCGTCGCGTTCATTCTCGGCGTGATGCTGTTGATCCCGGGCATTCAGATCTCGGTGTACGCGATTCCAGTGTGGGTCGTGTTCATGTGGGTCTGCTACGTGATCAAGAACAAGCGTGGCGCGCAGCAGGCGCTGCACACGGCGGGTTCTGCCGCGAAGTAAGCAGGATGTAAAAAACAACAAACCCGGCCAATGTGCCGGGTTTGTTGTTTCTGAGCGTAATGCAAATACCCTGTGGGAGCGAGCTTGCTCGCGAAGAGGCCGGTTCATTCAAGACCCTCATTGGCTGACACACCGCCTTCGCGAGCAAGCTCGCTCCCACATGGGACGGGGTGAATCAAGGTATCCTGCACACTCTGAATACGAACGCTTTTCCATGCTGGTGATTTCCAACAATGTGCATCTGCCGGATGCCGAGATCGAATTGACGGCCATTCGCGCCCAGGGCGCCGGTGGGCAGAACGTCAACAAGGTCTCCAGCGCCATGCACCTGCGCTTCGACATTGCGGCCTCGTCCTTGCCTGAGTTCTACAAGGAACGATTGCTGGCGCTGCGCGACAGTCGCATCACCAGCGACGGCGTATTGATCATCAAGGCCCAACAATACCGCACGCAGGAAGCCAACCGGGCCGATGCGCTGGAGCGTCTGGTGGAGTTGATCCTCAGCGCCACCAAAGTCGAGAAGAAACGTCGCCCGACCAAGCCGACCCTCGGTTCAAAGAAGCGCCGACTCGAATCGAAAACCAAGCGCGGCAGCATCAAGGCCGGGCGCGGCAAGGTGGATTTCTAGTCTTCCCGGTATTTCGCGGTGTGCTTGTACAGGTACACGCTCAGCGCCAATCCACTCAGTGAGGCGAGGGCGGCGAACAGGAATATTGAGGCGAAACCGAAGCCGGCAGCAATTGCCCCGGCGATTGGCCCGGTGATCCCCAGCGACAGGTCGATGAACAGCGAGTAGGCGCCGACTGCCGCGCCACGGCTGGAAGCAGGCACCAGATTCACCGCTTCCACGCCCAGTGCCGGGAATACCAGCGAGAAGCCGAAACCGCTCAGTGCCGCGCCCGCCAATGCCCAATGCGCATCGGGCGCCATCCACAGCAGCAACAGCCCCAGCGTTTCTACCGACAAACAGGCAATCGCCACGCGAAAGCCGCCGAGGCGGTTGATCAGGTCGCCGAACAGCAGTCTTGCGCCGATGAAGCTGGCGCCGAACAGGCTCAGGCACAACACCGCGTTGTCCCAATTTTGCGTGGCGTAATAAAGCGTGATGAAGGTGGCGATGGTGCCAAAACCGATCGAGCCCAGCGCCAGTCCGCAGCCGTGTGGAAAAACTCGCCCAAGCACATGCATGAACGGCAAGCGCTCACCGGCCACCACCGGGGCGGCGGTCTTCGGCCACGCCAGCAATAGACCCAGCGCGGCCAGCAAGATGATGCTCACACCCATGCTCCACAAACCAAATTGTTTGACCAGCCACACGCCTAGCGGCGCACCGATGGCGATTGCGCCGTAACTGGCGATGCCATTCCACGAGATCACTTTGGCGGTGTTCGCTGCGCCGACGCGGCCGATGCCCCAGCCAATCGAACCGGAGCCGACCAGACTTTCCGCACTGCCCAATACCAGACGACCGATCAACAGGCTGATCAGGCTGAGCATCGGCAGGTTCGGCGTCCATGCGGAAATCAGCATGAACACGCCGCTCAAGCCGCAACCGGCCAAGCCATACATGACGGCCAGTTTGCTGCCCTTGTTGTCGATGATTTTGCCGGCGTACGGGCGGCTGAGCAGGGTGGCGAGGTATTGCACGCTGATCACCAACCCGGCGATGACCGCGCCAAAACCCAGATCACTGTGGACATAGCCCGGCAGCACCGCGAGCGGAATGCCGATGTTCAGATAACCGATAAAGGTGAAGAGGACGATGGAAACGACTTGCAGCGTGACCGCCAGGGGGCGCTGGGGCTCGGACATAGAGGACGACATGGGTAAAGATCCACGGGAGCAGCACAATAGATAGGCTGCTTATGATAGCGGCGTGGATGAATCTGGGGCGGGAAAAGTAAAACTATTTGCCGGGCGGCAACTTCAGGGTTTGGCGGGAGCAACCAGTTGCGTGGTGACCAGTGCAGCGAGGGCATTTTCTTCGCTGCCGAAACGGGCGAGCAGAGCGGCTTGTTTCTCGGGGGAGAGACGGCTCCAGATCTCGATCATTTTCTCGGTGGCACCGATCAGGATCGCGGCCTGCTGTTCATCGAATTCTTTGGACATGGTGGCTTAGGTTTCAGGCAGTGTGGAAAGCGCATCTTAGCGCTTTCCACACGGTCTGTACGGCGGGTGTTGCTTACTCTTCGCTGTCGGCCGGACGGCTTTCAGCAGCTTCTTTGGGCTCGGCCTGTGCGGCGCCGGCTTGTTGCATGGTCGTCTGCTCAGGTACGTGCAGGCTTGGGAAGGGGAGATTAGGAATCTCGTGCATGGTTGCGCTCCTCGCTAAGTCTGTTGATAGATCAGGTGATCCGCGCTTTCAGAAAGCCTGCGCAGGATACAGCAGGAAAAATGACAATCAGACTTTTAATTCGATTTATTGCGACAAATGGCCGCAGGGGAGGGCGAAGTCAAAAAGCACCGCAAAACAATTTTAGGAGGAGCCTTTGTGGCGAGGGGATTTATACCCCATGGGCTGCGAAGCAGCCCCTAAAAGCTGCAACCGCGGAATGTCTCGCATTCCGCGTGCAATGATCTACGACTGCTGCGCAGCCGAACGGGGATAAATCCCCTCGCCACAGAAGTCCGCTTCACGCTGGATTTATTTGCAGACGTCGGCGATGGCCTCGGCCAGCAGCGCCAGACGTGTCGCATCGATGCCGGCAACGTTGGCCCGGCCCGAGCTGACCATGTACACGCTGTGATGCTCGCGCAGTTGTTTCACTTGCTCTGGCGACAAACCGGTGTAGGAGAACATCCCGCGCTGCACGCCAATGTGCGCAAAACGCTCGCGCAAACCGTGCGGCTCCAGCGCCTCGACCAGGCCGCTGCGCAACTGCGCAATACGCAAACGCATGGCTTCCACTTCGTCGGCCCAGCGGCTTTTCAGCTCTGGATCGGCGAGGATCGTGGCGACGACTGCCGCGCCGTGATCCGGTGGGGTCGACCACAGGTTGCGGGCGATGTTGGCCAGTTGGCTGCGGATGTCGATGAGCTTGTCGGCGCTTTTCGCACAGACGATCAGCGCACCGGTACGGTCGCGATAGAGGCCGAAGTTTTTCGAGCAGGAACTGGTGATCAAAAGCTCAGGCAGTTCAGCGGCGAACAAACGGCTCGACCACGCGTCCTGCTCCAGACCATCGCCAAAACCCTGATAGGCGAAGTCGATCAGCGGCAGCAGGTCACGACTGCGCACCACGTCCAGCACACGGCGCCAGTCGTCGTGGCTCAAGTCAAAACCGGTCGGGTTGTGGCAGCACGCGTGCAGCAACACCACATCGCCCTTCGGCACTTCATTGAGCACGGTGAGCATCGCTTCGACGTCGAGGCGGTTGTCGCTGCCCACGTAAGGGTAGTGACTGACCTTGACCCCGGCCGCCGCGAAAATGGTTTCGTGGATCGGCCAGGTCGGGTTGCTCAGCCATACGCCTTTGCCCGGCAGGCATTGGGCGATGAAGTCGGCGGCCAGACGCAGGGCACCAGTGCCGCCCGGCGTCTGGGTGGCGCCAGCGCGCTGCTCGGCGATCAGCTTGGAGTCGGCGCCAAGCACCAGCTCATTGATGACTTTGCCGAACAGCGGATTGCCGTGTCCACCGATGTAGGTCTTGGTGTCCTGGCTTTTGACCAGCCGCGCTTCGGCGATTTTCACCGCTTCAGGGATCGGCGTCAGGCCTTGGGCATCCTTGTAGACGCCAACGCCCAGGTCGAATTTGCGCGGGTTAGTGTCCTGCGCATACGCCTCCATCAACCCGAGGATAGGGTCGCCGGGCACCCGGCCAATGGCGTCGAAGTGCATTACTTGGGTCCTTCAGCGGTCTTGGCCACTTCGTCAGTGCGCGCGGCCATGATGAAGTCGTTGCGGTGCAGGCCTTTGATCGAGTGGCTCCACCAGGTCACGGTGACTTTGCCCCATTCGGTCAGCAGGCCCGGGTGGTGACCTTCGGCCTCGGAGATCACGCCGACGGCGTTGGTGAAGGCCAGCGCGTGCTTGAAGTTTTTGAACAGGAACAGTTTTTCCAGCTGCATCACGCCATCGCGAACTTCGATGTTCCAGTCAGGGATCTGCTTGATCAGGATCGGCAGTTCTTCGTCGCTGACTTGTGGCGCATCGGCGCGGCAGGCTTCGCAGTGGGCTTGGTTCAAAGTGGACATGGTGGGCTTCCTGAAATCTGGAGGTGTTTTTTTATATTGGCCGGCAATGCCGCCACGCTAAACCAAAGTGGCGGCAACTGACAGACTCACTTGTCAGCAAAAGTGGCGGGTCACGCCGCTTTTGGTTTTGGCGGAAATTTCGGCGCGTGCAAACCCAGCTGCATGCCTTGCTTGACCATGGCCATGATGTCTTCATGGGCCACATCGAACAGGCGCTTGAGGTTCGGCAGGACAAAGTACAGCGGTTGCAGGATGTCGATGCGATACGGCGTACGCATCGCTTCCAGCGGATCGAATGCCTGATGCTCGGGCTCGTCCGACAGCGAATAAACAGTTTCTTTCGGCGAAGACAGGATGCCACCGCCGTAGATGCGTTTGCCTTGTGGGGTATCGACGAGGCCGAACTCGATGGTCATCCAGTACAGACGCGCGAGGTAAACGCGCTCTTCCTTGGTCGCTTGCAGGCCAAGTTTGCCGTAGGTATGGGTGAACTCGGCGAAATACGGGTTGGTCAGCAGTGGGCAGTGACCAAAAATCTCGTGGAAAATATCCGGCTCTTGCAGGTAGTCCAGCTCTTCGCGGGTACGAATGAAGGTGGCCACCGGAAATTGTTTGCTGGCGAGCAATTCGAAGAAGGTCTGGAAGGGGATCAGCGCCGGGACACGGGCGACCTGCCAACCGGTGGTCTCGCCAAGCACCTTGTTGATCTCGCCCAGTTGCGGGATGCGGTCGTGGGGCAGACCGAGTTTTTCGATACCGTCCAGGTACTCCTGGCACGCACGACCCTCGAGCACTTTCAGTTGGCGAGTGATCAGCGTGTTCCACACCGCGTGTTCTTCGGCGGGGTAGTCGATAAAACCTTGCGCATCGGGCTCGCGAGCCACGTATTGCGTCTGCTTCATACTGCTCTCCTGCTAGGGGAATTCGTTCTTGTTATGTCCAGCGATGGACTCAGAATTACCCGAGAGTGATTGGGCGTGCAGCATGTTGAGCGGCCGTCGCGTAGGAAAATTCCGTTTAAATCGTAAAGTATTCGTTACGGAATGTGCTCTGGTTCGTGTTTACGGTGATTTTCGGGTTTGAAAAGGGGCGTCGCTGTCACATAATCTTGACGACTATCTTCGCGCCTCAGCAGAAAAATGACACCGAGGCGCGCCGCATTACCCTGTGGGAGCGAGCTTGCTCGCGAATACGTCGACCCATTCAGCATTGATGTGTCAGACAAACCGCTTTCGCGAGCAAGCTCGCTCCCACAGAGATGCATTCAAACCCATCCTTGTCGGGCGATTTATATGCGTATCAAAGTCCACTGCCAAAACCGCATCGGCATCCTGCGCGACATCCTCAATCTGTTGGTGGCGTACGGGATCAACGTCGCTCGCGGCGAGGTCGGCGGTGAGCATGGCAACGCGATCTATCTGCATTGCCCGAACCTGATCAACATCCAGTTCCAGGCGCTGCGGCCGAAATTCGAAGCGATTGCCGGGGTGTTCGGCGTCAAGCGGGTAGGGCTGATGCCGAGCGAGCGCCGGCACATGGAATTGAACGCGTTGCTTGGTGCGCTGGAATTTCCGGTGCTGTCGATCGACATGGGCGGTTCGATCGTCGCCGCCAACCGCGCGGCGGCGCAGCTGCTCGGCGTGCGGGTCGATGAAGTGCCGGGGATTCCACTGTCGCGCTATGCCGAAGATTTCGATTTGCCGGAACTGGTGCGCGCGAATAAATCGCGAATCAACGGTATGCGGGTCAAGGTCAAGGGCGACGTCTTTTTGGCCGATATCGCCCCGCTGCAATCCGAGCACGACGACAGCGAAGCCATGGCCGGTGCGGTGTTGACCCTGCACCGCGCCGACCGCGTCGGCGAGCGCATCTATAACGTGCGCAAGCAGGAACTGCGCGGTTTCGACAGCATTTTCCAGAGCTCCAAAGTCATGGCGGCAGTGGTGCGCGAGGCACGGCGTATGGCGCCGCTCGATGCACCGCTATTGATAGAAGGCGAAACCGGCACGGGCAAGGAGTTGCTGGCGCGTGCCTGTCACCTCGCCAGTCCGCGCGGGCAGTCGCCGCTGATGGCGCTCAACTGTGCGGGGCTGCCGGAGTCGATGGCCGAGACCGAGCTGTTCGGATACGGCCCCGGTGCTTTCGAAGGTGCGCGCGCCGAAGGCAAGCTTGGCTTGCTGGAGTTGACGGCGGGCGGTACGTTGTTTCTCGATGGCGTCGGTGAAATGAGTCCGCGCTTGCAGGTGAAATTGCTGCGCTTTTTGCAGGACGGCTGCTTCCGTCGGGTAGGCAGTGACGAAGAGGTTTATCTGGATGTGCGCGTGATCTGCGCGACGCAGGTGGACTTGTCCGAATTGTGCGCTCGGGGTGAGTTTCGCCAGGATCTGTATCACCGCTTGAACGTGCTTTCGCTGCACATTCCGCCGCTGCGCGAATGCCTCGACGGTTTGACGCCACTGGTGGAACACTTCCTCGATCAGGCCAGTCGGCAGATCGGCTGTTCGTTGCCGAAACTGGCGCCGGCGGCGATGGATCGGCTCAGCCATTACCACTGGCCGGGCAACGTGCGGCAATTGGAAAACGTGCTGTTCCAGGCGGTTTCGCTGTGTGACGGCGGCACGGTAAAAGCCGAACACATTCGTCTGCCGGACTACGGCGTGCGTCAGCCCCTTGGCGATTTTTCGCTTGAAGGCGGGCTGGACGAGATCGTCGGGCGTTTTGAAAAAGCCGTGCTGGAGCGACTGTATTCCGAGCACCCGAGCAGTCGGCAGTTGGGCAAGCGGCTGGGGGTTTCGCACACGACCATTGCCAACAAGCTTCGTGAGTATGAGGTGGGCAAGTCTGAGTCATAGCCAAAAGCTGTATTGGCGTTGATGGCCTCTTCGCGAGCAAGCTCGCTCCCACATTTGGAATGCATTTCCCTGTGGGAGCGAGCTTGCTCGCGAAGGCGGCATTACAGACAGCTTCGGTGTCAGCCTTTGCCACCTACCGGCACAACACCGCCGGTTTTTCGACTTCGATACATTTCCCCTTTCCCCGCAAAACCCCTCAAGTCCTTTGTTTGCCGGACTTCGTGCTGCCAGAAAAAAGTTGGTCTGCAAATTGCTTATGGCTCAGCAGTACAGCAGTGGGCGGCAAACGTCCGGCATGCAGAGGAAAGAGTGTGGACAAGTACCTTTATGTGGCAATGACCGGCGCCAGCCAGAACGCGCTGGCGCAAAGGGCTCATGCCAACAACCTGGCGAACATTTCCACCAACGGTTTTCAGCGCGACCTGGAACAGGCGCGTTCGATGCCGGTGTTCGGTGACAGCTTTCCGGCGCGTGCGTTTGCCATGAGCGAACGGCCTGCCACCGACTTCACTCCGGGCTCGCTGGTGCAGACCGGGCGTGACCTCGACGTCGCCGTCACCGGTAACGGCTGGATCGCCGTGCAGAACCCGAACGGTGGCGAAAGCTACGTGCGCACCGGCAGCCTCAACGTCGATGCCCTCGGTGTATTGCGCGCCGGCAATGGCATGCCGGTGATGGGCAATGGTGGTCCGATTGCCGTGCCGCCCGAGCAGCAGATCGAAGTCGGTGAAGACGGCACCATCAGTATTCGTGCGATGGGCGAAGGCCCGCGTGTGATGGCCGAAGTCGACCGGATCAAACTGGTCAATCCGGACATCAAGAACATGAATAAAGGCCTCGACGGCTCGATCTACACCAAGGACGGCCAGCCGGCGCAGGCTGATGCCAACGTCAAACTGGTGTCGGGTTTCCTTGAGTCGAGCAACGTCAATGCCGTCGAAGAGATGACCTCGGTGCTGGCCCTGGCCAAGCAGTTCGAGTTGCACATCAAGATGATGAATACCGCCAAAGACGACGACCAGGCCATGGCTCGGGTCTTGCAGATCAGCTAATTATCAGAACGTC